>NZ_WKZK01000005.1:0-127925 GCF_009680135.1 Eubacterium sp. BIOML-A2 | reverse complement strand
TCCCTTGATTTGTATACATGGTATACACAGGAGGTTCCCACGCTGGAATGGATGGAGGAAGCCATTCAGGACGGCACATGGATCACCGCTCCTGCAAACAGTGAGTATATCGGTGCGGAGATTACGGACGCAAACGGAACCAAGACCTATCAGCCCGGCGAGATGTACACGATTATCAGCGACGCAACGATCAAGGTGCTGTGGAAATCCATAGTTATACCGACCACCTACACCATCACGGTCGTGGACGGCGCAGCCGACAAGAGCACGGCAGAAGCTGGGGAAACCGTCACGCTGACAGCGGATGCCCCGCCCAGAGGCAAGGAGTTTGACAAGTGGGTCGTGAACGCAGGTGGCATAAGCCTTGCGGACGAGAACGCCAGCACCACTACCTTCACCATGCCTGCGGCCAATGTGGAAGTCACAGCGACCTATAAGGACAGCACCGTAACGCCTCCGGGACCGACTGCCTATATTGTTACGGTTCACAGAGGCACAGCGGACAAGAGTGCGGCAGCAGCCAATGAGACCGTCAAGCTGACGGCGGACGCGCCACCCACCGGCAAGGAGTTTGACAAGTGGGTCGTAAACGCAGGCGGTATAAGCCTTGCGGACGAGAACGCCAGCACCACCACCTTCACCATGCCTGCGGCCAATGTGGAAGTCACGGCGACCTATAAGGACAGCTCCGTGACGCCTCCGGGTCCGACTACCTACACCATGACCTTCAAGGACGGCGATACGGTACTCTCCACGCAGACGGTCGAAAGCGGACAGAAAGCAACCAAGCCAGCTGATCCGACGAAAGACGGCTATACCTTTGGCGGCTGGTATGCGGATGCGACCTTTAGCGCAGCTTTCGACTTCGATACGGCGATTGCGGCGGACACTACGATCTATGCCAAGTTTACGGCGAACAGCGTAACGCCCCCGGTGACCACCTCCACTATCAGCTATAACCTGAACGGCGGTACACTGAACGGCAAGACCGGCACGGTGACGCTCTCCGTGGAAAACGGAACCACCATCACCCTGCCAGCTCCCACAAGAGAAGGATATACCTTCGATTATTGGGAGGGCTCCCGGTACAATGCGGGCGATAGCTATACCGTAAACGGCGATCATACCTTTACGGCGCAGTGGAAGAAAAACAGCACCACACCCGGCACGGGCGATCCCGGAAAGACCTCACCTCAGACCGGGGACGAAAGCAATCTGGCGCTGTGGTTTACCATGATGATCGCCTCCCTGATCGCTATGGTGCTTGTTCTGCTCGGTATTCGCAAAAGGAAACCGCAGGAGGACGACAGATAATAATCAGTCAAAACAACCAATAACCTTTAAGGGCGGTGACGGCGCTGCAAAAGGATCGCCACCGCCCTTTTCTATCAGAACGTTAGGAGCTGGACTTATGAATAAAGACTTTGAAGAAACCCTTGCTTCTGCAAAGCGGGATTTGGAGAAGAACGAGGCCGTACATCGGTCAAAACCGGCAGGCCGCCGCTCTGCGAAGAAACAAAACAAAACACGGAAAAAAGGGCTACTTGCCGGCCTAATCGGAGCTTTAGCTGTGCTGCTGATCGTGATTGCCCTGGTCGCTATGAACGGCAATGCCTCTCTTGCGGGACGCTGGAGAATCGACGATGCCACCGTCTATGAGTTTAACGATGACGGAAAGGGCGTCATGCGCACCAGCCTGAACGAGTATACCTTTACCTATACGGCAGAAGGAAGCATCCTGACCATCGACTTTGAAAACGAAGCCGCAAGGGATACGGAGTATCAGTATTCCATAAAAGGAAAAACCCTGATATTGGAACGCAGTAGCGAAGTATACAAGTTGACAAAAGATTGAGATGAGAAAGGACTCCAAAAGGTGAGCGCCTTCAGCGCCGAACCTGGTTTGAATCGAGGCAGAATCCTGAGACCTTTTGCACACATTTTGGAGCTCAAACAGGTCAAGCCCTTTTGCTCACATTTGAGATTTTTGAAAACATCGCAGCAGAAAAAGGAAACGGAGTAGGACCATGGCTCTCACAAACCGAACACTCATTATATTCAAATATCTCTGGGAGACCACGGACGAAGCTCACCCGGCTTCTCTTGCAGATATTTCTGCATTCTTGAAGCAGCATGAGATTACCGCCGATCCGAGAACGCTCCGCAAGGACATCGAACAGCTAACGGAGTTCGGTGTGGATATTGTCAAAGACCGCAGAGTTCAGAATCTCTACCATGTGGCTACGCGGCATTTTGAAGCGCCGGAGGTCAAGCTGCTGATTGATGCCGTTCAGTCAGCCAGGTTCATCACGTCCCGAAAGAGCAAAGCGCTGGTTAAACGGCTTTCGTCTTTTGTTGCTCCTGGCGACACAGCCCTTTTGAAAAGGCATCTCTACATCGACAGTCGTTCCAAAGCCACCAACGAGAGCATTTATCTGAATGTAGACCGAATCCAGACCGCCATCACGGAGCGAAAGAAGATATCTTTCTGCTATTTCGACTACTCACCTTCCAAGGAGCGGGTTCTCCGGCACGGCGGACAAGTTTACTCGGTCTCCCCGTTCGCCATGCTCTGGAACAACGATACATACTATCTTGTCGGCTTCCACGATCACCGGCAGCAGATCGCAAAGTTCCGCGTTGACCGTATCGTTCAGATGGAGGTCACAGACGAAACTGCTGTAAGAAAGCCAAAGGGATTTGACATATCAGAGTTCTTCACGCAGGAATTCTCCATGCTCAACGGTAAGGAATGTACGGTAACGCTGCTGTGCGAGAACATCCTGATGAACAGCATCATCGACCGCTTCGGGGAAGACGTTCCTATACAGATCGTCGATGCAGACCATTTCAGCGCACAGGTAACGGTGGATCTCAGCAGCAACTTCTACGGCTGGGTGTTTGCCTCTGCCGGAAAGATGAAAATCACAGAGCCGCAGGAAGCGGTAGAAGGCTTCCGCGAGGTGCTGGAGAGCTTCCAAGAATAGATGACAAAAATACGAATCAGAAAAATCGTCGAAGGTGTGCATTCAGATGCGCACCTTCTTTTTATCCTATTGCTTTTCTGTGCGCTTTGAGTATAATAAGACTATCAGGAACAGTTGTTCCGGATAGGAGCTGATGAGACATGAGAAGCAAGAGCTTGGAGCTAATGCTCCGAATCAAGGACTACATCGAGAGCTACTACGAGCGGTATTCATCTACGCCTACCGTCCGTGAGATTTCCGCTTCTATGAAGATTGCAGTATCCTCCGCCCACAGATACCTTGTGGCTATGGCAGACAGGGATATGGTGTCCTATGAAAACGGCGTACTCTCTACCCCTAAGATAGAGATGATGAACCCGGAGATCAGACCTGCCGCGATTGTCGGCTCTATTCCCTGCGGCTCTCCGGAGGAACGCGAGGCGCAGATCGAGGAATATCTTCCACTCTCCGTATCGGTCTTCGGCAATGGAGATTTCTATGCGCTCCGCGCATCCGGTGACTCAATGATTGAAGCGCAGATCGATGACGGCGACCTTGTTATCATACGGGAGCAGCAGACCGCCAATATCGGAGATATTGTCGTCGCCCTTACCGATGAAGACAAGAACACGCTGAAGCGGCTCCGCTTTGATGAGGACAGGCAGAACTATTATCTCCATCCCGAGAATAAGGACATGGAAGACATCTACGTTTCCAATCTTCGCGTACAGGGCGTAGCCACCCATGTGATCAAAGCCCTTTGAGGAGGTGCTGCCTGTGGAAAAGAAATATGTATCCGTCAATGTAGACGTGGATGAGGACGGCGTAATCCGCCCTCTTAGGATTCTATGGGATGACGGACGGCAATGGGAAGTTGCAAAGGTGCTTCATACCTGTACCGCTTCCCACCATGAGTTTGAAGGAATACGCTACACCATTATAGTCGGTCGTGCGGTGAAATATTTGTATCGGGACGGACAGCGCTGGTATGTAGGTCTGTCCCCGTAGGAGGAACCTGTGAGCCATGAGGATATTTTCATATGACGAGATTGACGAATTGGGAGAAGGCTTGATTCGTCAATACCTCGGAGCAGACGCCGAGCGAACCTGCTGCGTCGATATTGAGGGGTTCACAACAGAATACTTGAAGCTGCCGCTTCTTTACCGCAGCTTTGCCGAACAGGATACAGATAAGATCGGCTTTATCGCGGACGGCATAACGCCGCTGCGCGTCTACGAGGACGGAGCCGCCTGCCTCTGCGTTTTCCCGAAAGGGACAATCGTTATAGAACGGTCTCTGCGCAGAGAGAACGAGAGCGGCAGACGCCGGTTCACCATCAGCCATGAGTGCGCCCACTATCTCATGGATAAGACGGTCTCCGTAGCTGCGTTCCACCGGGAGTTTGACGGCGAGCGTGCCTATACCCCGGAGGATTTCAGAAACCTGTTCAGCTTCCGTGAAACGCTGATCGACCGGATGGGAGCGGCGCTCCTGATGCCGCGCTTCATGGTACGCAACGTAGTTGCCATGTACGGCTGCGCCGGAGGCATCCCCGTATTCGGCGACAGCGTTATGAGGACAACGGATAAGTTGAGAATCAAGCAGATGGCAAACACCATGGGCGTCTCCTTTTTGGCTTTCCTGATCCGTCTGCGGGAGCTGGGGCATCTGAACCGCCGTCCTCTTTCTGAGTTCATCACAGAGGAAATGGGTTTAGGACAGGACGGTGAGCAGAGATGAGACACATCACTGTTGACGTGCGGAAGCTGTCCGCAGAGGCATCCCGTAAACTGACGGCATCCCAAAAGGAGACCGTAACGCTGACCCTTCGGGAAATTCGGTGTCCGTACTGCGACTTTCTCGTAGAAAAGGTTTTCTCCGATGTCGCGGGTCACAAAATGGTCTACTGCCGAAAATGCAAAGTGGAATATCCCATGAATCTGGGATATTTCCGAAGAATGAAAAACCGACAGGCAGCCCGTCTCCTGTTTTCCAAAAAGACGAGGCAAAAACGATAAACTGAATACACCAACTTACTTTTAATCGAGCAAGCGGAGAGAATCAGATTCGTCTGAGGAGACTGCCAAGCGCCGTACAAAGTCAGATTGATGAACAGCATTGCTGTATCAGTCTGCTTTGACGGCGCTTTTTTTGTCGCTCGATTGAACTTTGTACAGCGTTAAAAGTCCTTTTCCGACTTGTCTCGGGAAAGGACTTTTATGTTATACCGCTGGCTTTGCTATATCGCCAAATATCCGTAATCTCCGAATTTTTGATTTTCACCAAAATTCAAAAATTCAAAGGAGATTACGACATGAAAACATTACGCGAGTTCGACTACGACCTTTGGGCGATCATGGACAACGGAAAGAAACGGTATTTTGCCAGAATCAAGGCAACCGGAGAAGAAACGGAAATCAGTCTCGAGGTGATGCGTCTGCTTCTCAGTCAGGAAAAACAGATGCGCCGTGAATATGCAAAACTGAAGAACTTCGGAACGGTGCTGAGCCTCGACTATGTTCGCAACGAGGAGAATGTGGACGAGTCTGCGTGGCTGCTCGATCCTCGGCAGAATATCGAAAGTGATTTTCTCTGGGAAGATCTGAAAGACGATTTCTGCAAAATGCTGACAGACAGTCAGCTTGCAGTTTTTAACGAATGCCTCATCGGAGGGAAAAGCCAGGTTGCATATGCCGCTGAGCACGGCGTTACCAAGCAGTGTGTGTTTGACACAATCGCGCTGATCCGAAAAAAAGCAAAAAATTTTTTTGAGTGATACCTGACTTTTATCAAAAAAATGTCCATTGAAAAGTGAGAGGACAATCTCACCGCGAGGGATATGGAGATTCGGTTTTCTCAGAGCTACACAGCTCAGGGCACTTTGAAAACTGAATATCCAGGCATCAGGCACGTTCCTGTTGTTCACGAGCCACGGCAGGCGGAGCGCCACGACCTCTGTTTCAGAGCGAGCGATACATCCGAATCCTGCGAGAGCCGGGTTGCTCCCGACTTGGCCATGACTGACACAGGGTTAATGATACTTCCGTAATTCGCGGCCCGGCCACAATGAAGGCGGGGAGGTTAGAGTCCTATGGAGCGGTGCAGCACACCGCCGCCTGATGTTCTCCCTGGCTTTCGGGGTGTCGAGGACAAATAGAGAGCCGTACATACCCGAAATAACAAACAATTCAGATAGACAGGAGATCACAAAATGAACTACCAGGACAGATACAACAGTGAGCGGTATCTCGATATGACCGCTTATCTGGCTTTACGAAATATTGAACGAGAAGAACGGAGGCTTCGCATGAGAGAAGACTGGATTTACCGCAGAGGCGATGTGTACCTTGCCAACCTCGATCCCTTCATCGGCTCGGAGCAAGGCGGGACACGTCCTGTGGTTGTCTTGCAAAACAACACCGGCAACTTTTACTGCCCCACGCTCATCATCGCGCCTATCACTTCCAAAGGCAACAAAAAGAGGTCGCTGCCCACCCACTACTACGCGGAATACATTCACGGTCTGGATGTTCCGGGCATTGTGCTTTTAGAGCAAATCAAGACCATCGACAAGCGGCGCGTACAGAAATATATGGGAAGAATGTCCCGGCAGCAGATGGACGAGATCGGAGAAGCCATTGAAGCGGCGCTTGGCTTATACGTCCCCGAAGAAATGGAGGCTCCATGATGAACCCTGTATTGACCATTGATCCGGAGTTTGAGGCGAAATGCCCACCTTTGACAGAGGACGAGCTTTCGCAGCTCGAAGAAAACATTCTGGAGGAGGGGCTTGTGCTCATGCCCCTCATCGTGTGGAACAACACGATTGTGGACGGGCATAACCGCTACCGTATCGCACAGGAGCATCCGGGCATCGAGTTCCGTGTCCACGAGAAACACTTCAATAGTAAGTATGAAGCTCTTTCCTGGATTTGCAAAAACCAGCTTGGTCGGCGGAACCTCACGCCCCAGCAGAAGAAATACCTGATTGGACAGCGGTATGATGCGGAGAAAAATGCCAACGGCGGAGACCGAAAAAGCGAGAACGTAAAATCAGTGGGCCAAAATGACCCACTGATTTCTCCCCACGTTACTCGCGCCAGAATCGCAGAAGAAACCAATACCAGTGAAAGCTATGTCAAGCGGGCAGATCAATACGCCAAGGGCATAGATGCGGCTGAAGAAGTCCTCCCCGGCATTAAGAACGACCTACTGCTGGGAAAATACAAACCTAAAGAAACCGATGTGGCGGCTATTGCCCGTGCATCTCCAGAGGAACGCCGTGAAAAAGCGGAACAGCTCAGGGTAATCCCTGAAAAGAAGCCCAAAGCCGATAAGGAGTCTACGCGGAGCGGTACAAAGCGCCAGCAAGAGACTTATGCGACTATCGATAAAAGCTACGAGGATATGAAGGCCGCCAAGCGTGTCACAGAGGATTCGGCATTGGTAAGCCTGAGCTACACGGCGAAGAACATGGTGGAAACCTGCGATGTACTTTTTGACAATTTCCCCGGCTTATTGTCAAAGCCGGACTACAAGGCTCAGGTCATTGAAATCATGCAGGAGCCTAAACAATACATTCTCAAATTGGAGGGAGAAACAGACAATGAACAGCATTAAGACACTCTACAAGCTGATGAAAGTCAGCAGCTGGGATCTGGAGATTCCCGATGCATACCAGCGCAAGCTGAACACTGAGCGTGTGGCAAAGATCGTAGCCGGATTTGACGAGCGTATCGCCAACGAGCCGAAGGTCAGCTTTCGTGACGGTCACTATTATGTGTTTGACGGGCAGCATACCATCATGGCGCGCAAACACATGAACGGCGACAACGACCTGCCGATCCTTTGCAAAGTGTACTACGGCATGACGGAAGCTGAGGAAGCTCTGCTGTTCGCCATGCAGACCGGCTACTCCGCAGCTCTGACGCCCAGCGCGAAGCTCCGCGCCAATCTTCATGGCGAAGACAAGGCTTCGGGCGAGTTTTACGAAGCGACCGAGGATGCAGGATTTCATGTGGGCTTTGAACGCGGCGGCGGTGTCGGACGCATCATCTGCATCAATACCGCCTTTGCAGAGTTCAAGCGCGTCGGCGCGGAGATTTACAAGGAAGCGCTGACCATCCTGCTGGAGGTATGGGGCGGCGATCCCGATTCCCTGAGAGCGGAGATCATTCAGGGCATTGTCCACTTCGTGGAGCTTTATCACGGCGAGTATGACCAGAACCGCCTGATCTACAGCCTCCGCAGCTATGAGCCCAATCTCATCTATGCGGCAGGCAAAGCTGAAAAGGAACTGCGCGGCGTAAAGCGCTACATCAACATCTTCTACCGCATCTACAACGGCAGGCGCAAACACGATATTCTTCCCATGAAGTTTTAGGGGAAGACCTTTACCCGATCAAGGTCGGAAACCATGGGGCTGTGCATCGTCACGGCCCTATTCTTCTGCCCTTGATTCAGACGCATATATTCATTTATCCAATCATAACCATGGAATAAATCAAAACGAGGAGGTGTGCCATGGACGCATGTGTATTATCCGATTTCGATATTCGCGCAGTTGAACGCAGCGCACTTGTAGACATCCGTGATGTCAAAGTCAACACCGCGCTTCCAAAACGGGAGCGCATTCTGGATTTCATTCGTCAGATCGGCAATCCGTATTGCTACCGTTATGGAAAATATGTGGTCAAGGTCAGCTTTTCCGATACAGATATTTCATTAGAGGACAGGCTGGAGGCATATATCCGCACGAAAGCCTGATGCCCTTTCGACATCCTCGACAGTCATTCACTGTATAAGTACAATTCTTGGAGAAAGGAGATGGCACTATGAAAAACAATACCGAAACAAAAATCTGGAATGCCACTCTTTATCTCCGGCTGTCGAGGGACGATGGGGACAAAGAGGAATCCAACAGCATTACGGGGCAGCGCGAACTGCTTCGTGACTTCATCCGAAACCGTCCGGAACTGCGGGAATATGCCGTAAGGATCGACGACGGATTCACCGGTTCAAACTTTGAAAGACCTGATTTCAAAAAGATGATGGAGGATGTAAAGGAAGGCCGTACAAACTGCATTATCGTAAAAGACCTCTCGCGCTTTGGTCGTAACTATCTTGACGCAGGCGAATATATCGAGAAGATTTTTCCCTTCCTTGGTGTTCGCTTCATTGCCGTCAACGACAACTATGACAGTCTTGGCGAAAAGAGCGCTTCGGATGATCTGGTCATTCCGTTCAAGAACCTTATCAACGAGGCATACTGCCGAGACATTTCCGTGAAAGTCCGCACACAGCTTGAAATCAAGCGCAAGAGCGGACAGTACATAGGCGCTTTTGCCGTGTATGGCTATATGAAAGACGATACGGACAAGAACCGCCTTGTTGTGGACGAATATGCCGCAGACATTGTGCGGGACATCTTCGCCTGGAAGCTGGACGGCATGAGTCCGCAGGATATAGCCATCCGACTGAATCAAAGCGGCATACTCTCGCCTATGGAGTACAAAAAGTCCCTTGGCATGAAGTTTGCCACCTCGTTCAAGGCAAACGCACAGGCGGCGTGGTCGGCTAATTCCGTGCTGCGTATTTTAAAGAATCCGGTATATATCGGTGTTCTTACGCAGGGAAAGGAAACGACCCCCAGCTACAAGGTGCGCAAACGCATTATAAAGCCGGAAGATGAGTGGGCGGTCATCCCGGACAGCCATGAGCCGATTGTCCGGCGCGAAGATTTTGAAACCGTACAAAAGGTGCTTACTCTGGACACCCGCCGCAGCCCGGACGACAGCAATGTACAGCTTTTCAGCGGAATGGTATTTTGCGGCGAATGCGGCGCAAGCATGGTTCGGAAAACCGTTCCCTCCGGGAATAAGAAGTATGTCTACTACGTCTGCTCGGCGCATAAGCAGGACAAGTCCTGCTCCTCCCACGGGAAACGCGATAAGGCGCTTGAGGAAGTCGTTTTAGAAACGGTCAAACAGTATATCCGCGATGTGATTGACCTTGACGATATTCTCTCCATGACGGATACCGCACCGCTGAGAACTGCCGAAGCACAGAAGGTGCAGCGGCAGCTCGATAAAAAGCGTTCCGAGCATGAACGGCTCCAAAAACTGCTCATGTCTCTCTATGAAAACCTCGCAGACGGCATCATCGACAGAGACGAATACGCAAGGCTCAAGCAGAACTATTCAGGACGTGCTGCCGAGTGCGAAAAGCAGATGGACGCTTTGCAGGAATCCCTTGTGCAGATCAAAGAGCACGGCGGAGAACACCGTGAATGGATGACGCGGTTCAGAAAGCATCAGAACATTACGGATCTGGAGCGCAGCATTGCCGTGGCGCTGATAGACCGTATCCTCATATACAAGGACAACCGTGTGGAAGTCCATTTCCGATTTGAGGATGAATTTGCATGGCAGATGGATATTCTCAGAAGATCACAAATACGGGAGGTGGTTTAAGTGGCAAGAACGAAACGAAAAATCAATCCGATTCTTACGGAGGCGGAAGCTCCGGCACCGGCGCAGAAAAAATACCGTACCGCCGCTTATGTCCGCCTCTCTGTGGAGGACAGCGGCAAACCCGGAGCAGATACCATTGAAGGACAGAAAAACCTTCTGCTTCATTTCATAGAAAATGACAAGTCTCTTTCGCTATACGGCCTGTTCTGCGATAACGGGCGAACCGGCACAGACTTTGAGCGTCCCGAGTTTGAGAAGCTCATGGAGGCGGTCAAGCACGGTGAAGTGGACTGCATTGTGGTCAAAGACCTCTCGCGCTTCGGACGTAATTACAAGGAAACGGGGAACTATCTTGAGCGTATTTTCCCGTTCCTCGGAGTGCGGTTCATTGCCGTAAACGACGGCTTTGACACGCTCACCGCAGAGCGAGGCGCAGACGGTTATCTTGTTCCGCTGAAGAACCTTATCAACGAGGTTTACAGCAAGGACATTTCCAAAAAGTCGGGTTCTGCTTTGGCAACCAAGCAGAAAAACGGAGATTTTATAGGTGCATGGGCTCCCTACGGATACCGTAAATGCGTGGATGATCCGCATAAGCTGGAGCCGGATGAAGAGACAGCTCCCGTCGTGCGGCAGATATTTCAGTGGCGCGTCGATGGTATGAGCGTTACACGGATAGCAAAGAAGCTCAATGATTCCGGCATCCCGTCTCCTTCCGCATATCTCTACAATACCGGCGTATGCAAGACGGAAAAGTATAACGGTGCAATATGGCATATACAGGCGGTAAAGATTATTCTGACCCGCCAGGTGTACATCGGGCACATGGTTCAGGGAACAAAACGGCAGTCCTTCTATGAAAATCGCAGACAGTACAAAAAGCCGCAGGAAGAATGGGTTATCGTTGAGAACACACATGAGCCGATCATCGACAGAGACACCTTTGAAAAGGTTCAGGAAATCATGCAGCAGAGGAACGAGGAATACTTTGAAAAACTCGGGAGATTCAGCTATCTGGAAACGACCGAAAACATCCTCAAAGGACTGATATACTGCGCAGATTGCAAACGCCCGCTGGTACGGTACAAAAATGTGAGCCATAACAAGAAGCTGTGGTACACCTTCATCTGTCAGACGCACTCAAACGATATAACGAGCTGCCCGAAGAAGAACATCCGTGAAGATGCGCTGATCCCCATGCTCATGCAGGCTATCCAAACGCAGATCGAGCTTGCCGCAGATATGGACGAGCTTGTGCGCAGGGTGAACAGTTCTCCTAAACACAGAAAGCGGACGGCCGATTTGCAAGGGCGGCTGAACAGCGCAAAGAAAGCGCTCAAGCGCTATAACAATCTGTACGACAGTCTGTATCAGAACTATGTGGATAAGCTTATGACTGAGCAGGAGTATGTCACTCTGAAAAGCCGCTACAAAGCCGAAGCGGAGGAAGCGGAACGACAGATTGAAGCTCTCACCCGGCAGCAGGTGGAAGAATCCGAGCACACGCCGGAAAACCGCTTTCTGATGGCGTTCGGGAGTTTCAAAGGCGAGGATACTCTAACAAAAGAAATGGCGCAGGCACTTATCGAGCGCGTGTATGTTGACGGGAACAGCAATATTGAGATCGTCTTCCGCTACCGTGACGAATACAGAGCGCTTTGTACATATCTTGAGGGAAAGGAGAATGGCGCATGACTACCGCAATTTATCTTCGTATTTCAAGCGAAGACGTTGACTTGAAAACCGGCGAAAAAGACGAATCCGAAAGCATATCCAATCAGCGCCGCCTCCTTCGGGATTATGTAAGCGCTCATACGGATTTGTCCGGCTCTGAAATATTGGAATTTTGTGATGACGGTTGGAGTGGTACGAATTTCGAGCGTCCCGCAATAAAGGAGCTTTTAGAGCAGATAAAGCGCGGGAAGATCAACTGCATTGTGGTCAAAGACCTCTCCCGCTTCGGGCGTGATTACATCACCGTCGGAGACTACATCTCCCGCGTCTTCCCGTTCCTCGGAGTGCGCTTTATATCCGTCAATGACGGCTTTGACAGCATCAATCCGCAGGACATAGACAGCCTCGATACATCGTTTCGGACGCTGATTTATGACCTGTACAGCCGTGATCTCTCCCGCAAGGTAAGAAGCGCGAGAAAAGCGAGAGCGGAACGCGGCGCATTTCTCAGTCCATACGCTCCGTATGGATATATAAAAGACCCGGAGGACAAGAATCATCTGCTTGTGGACGAGGAAGCCGCCTCCGTGATCCGGCGCATTTTTCAAAGAGCGGCGGACGGGCTAAAGACATGGGAAATTGCCGCAGAGCTCAATGGAGACGGTGTTATTTCTCCGAAAAACTACAAGATTGATGCGGGCTGCACAAGAACACCGTGGCGAAGTATTCAGGAAGACAATTTCTGGACAGCCAATTTGGTTGGAAAGTTTCTGCGGGACGAACGGTATATCGGCAAGGTAGTGTTCGGCAAACGGGTTCGGGACGCTGTGGGCAGCACCCACACGGTAAAAATCTCCCGGAACGACTGGATCGTTGTCCCTGACAGGCACGAAGCGATTGTTTCAGAATCATTGTTTGAAGCGGCACAGACCTGCATGAGAGAGTATCGGGAGTGTGCATCACCGACTGACAGCGACAAGCCGCTAAAGAGGAAAGTAATCTGTGGCGTCTGCGGTCATGTTATGAAACGGGACGGCAGGAAAAACGCATCGTATTCCTGTGGAACAAGAAGGCTGAATACCAGATTTGACTGTCCAGATGAAAAAGTGCCGGAGGCTGATATTCTGGATGCTGTGATGGAAACGATTCAGGTGTATGCGCAATATGCGGTCAGCATTGACAGGTTGTTAATAGCGAGGCAGAACCAGAGACAGCTTGACCGGAAGCAGGCGCAAAGACAGCTTCAATCGCTCCAAAGCAAAAAGGCGCAGCTCGACAAACGGCTGCAAGACCTTTATGAGCAGTTGGTGGAGGGTGAGCTTTCCCGTGAGAACTTTGCTTCGCAGAAGAAAAGCATTACAGCTCGGATGGAGGAAATATCCCGTACAATCTCTGAACTGGAGCGAAAAGTAAGCTCTGATGATGAAAGCAGCAACGCCTTGATCGAGAAGTTCAAAAGCTACGCCGGTATCACGGCTTTGACCAGAGAAATCTCCAATGACCTGTTGAAGTCCGTTACCGTCTATCCGGATGGGTACATGGATATTCAACTGAACCTTGTTGATGAAATCCAGGAGTTAATGGAGACCCTGCGCCGCGAATCCTGTACGGCGTGAAATTATTAGTCCTAACTATACAGCAGCCGATGACGGTTGGTCGGGCGGCAATTTCGAGCGCCCTGCATGGAAGCGGCTGATCGCGGATATTGAAGCCGGGAAGGTCGCCCGCGTCATAGTCAAGGATATGTCGCGGGCGGGTCGTGACTATCTGCAAACCGGCTTTTACACGGAAGTCTTCTTCCGGCAGCACGGGGTCCATTTCGTTGCGATTGCAAACGGTGTGGACAGCAATGATCAGAACAGCAGTGAGTTCGCCCCTTTCCTCAATATCATGAACGAATGGTATCTGAGGGACTTGAGCCGCAAACAAAAAGCAGCTGTTCGCGTGAAAGGTGAATCAGGGAAACCCACGACAACCGGCATTATCTATGGATACAGAAAAGATCCCAACGATAAGCATAAATGGCTTATCGACGAGGAGGCGGCAGCCGTTGTGCGGCGCATCTTCCGGCTCACCATCGAGGGCTTCGGCCCTTATGAGATTGCCCGGATGCTCTTTGAGGACAAGGTAGAAGCCCCTGCGGTTTACTTTGCAAAAAAGGGCATGGGCGTTTGGAAGAACAAGACGGAGTTTCCAAGCCCCTACAACTGGAGCGGATATATCGTCGGTCAAATCCTTGCCAAGCCGGAGTATATGGGCGATACTGTCAATTTCCGCTCCCATAAGGCGTCGTACAAAGACAAGCACAGCATCCCCAACCCCAAAGAGGACTGGCTGATTTTCAAAGATACCCATGAGGCCATTGTAGACCGGGAAACATGGGAGCTGGCGCAGAAGCTGCGGAAAACGCCGAAACGCATTGACACCTTCGGCGTGGCGAATCCCCTGACCGGACTGTTGTACTGCGCCGACTGCGGCGAGAAGATGTATAACCACCGGCACCGGGGAAACCCGGAGAAAGGAGTTTATCCGTCAGACTTCTTTGATTGCTCCACCTATACCCTGTCCCGGCAGAAGCGGTATAAAGCCTGCACCGGGCATTATATCAACACGAAAGCCTTGCGAGCCCTTGTCCTGGAAACCATCCGCACAGCCAGCACCTATGCCATCGCAAACAAGGACGAGTTTCTGGAAAAGGTACGGGCTGCTTCGCAGATCCGGCAGCAGGACGCCGCAAAGGAAGCAAAGCGGAAGCTGAATAAGAACCGCAAGCGCCGGGACGAGCTGGACGGGATCATCAAAAAGCTCTACGAATCCTTTGCCGTGGGACGCATTTCAGAGGAACGCTTTGACAGCCTGCTTGCGGATTATGAGGCGGAGCAAAAGGAACTGGATGTTTCGGTATCGGACGCAGAGGCAAGGATCGCTTCCTTTGAGGAGGATACTGCCCGCGCCGAGCAGTTTTTGGAGCTGGCGAAGAAATACACGGATTTCTCCGAGCTGACCACGCCGATGATCAACGAGTTTATTGAAAAGATCATCGTCCATGCGCCGGAGAAGGTGGACGGCGACCGGGTGCAGCAGGTGGATATTTATCTGAGCTTCATCGGACAATTTGAACTTCCCGCCCCGGAGCTGACGCCGGAGGAAATAAAGCGGCAGGAGCAGCTCAAACGTCACCGCATCAAGAGCCGAGAACGTTACCAAAAGATTAAGGCGGGCGAACACGCCGTCGGACAGCCGTTTGCGCTGACCTGCAAATGCTGCGGAGAAACTTTTGAATCCAAACACTCCAACACCCTCTTCTGCGGGGCAAATTGTCGCGCAAAGCATTACCGGACGGAAGCTGCGGAGAGCCGAAGCCGGGAGTGCGTCTGCGGAACCTGCGGAACAGCCTTTATAACAACAAGGAGCGACCAGAAGTATTGCAGCGAGGATTGCCGGTACAAGGCACAGATCAAGAGGCAGACCGCCCGGAAGGCGGCGAACAGGAACAAGGAAGCCGCACAGGCCAAGTCCGTAGTTTGAAGGCGGAGTGATAAAAACCATGTGGAGCAACAGCGTGTGGGAGCAGGAGCACCAGAAGGAATTAAGCGACAGCTTCCTGTATGAGCTTCTGAACGGCGGCCCGGAGAACTTCGTTTCCCCTGTCCGGAGGATCATCTGCGGGGGCTGCGGCAATATCTTCTATACCAGAGTGCCGATCAAGAAATACTGTAATGACAAATGTGCAAAACGGGGTATTTGGAGGCACAAACGGGAGCGGCGGCTGGAAAAGAGAAAGGATACGGTCTGCAAGACCTGCGGCTGCACCTTTACCCCGAAGCGCTCCGATGCGGCCTATTGCAGCAACGCCTGTCGGCAGAAAGCATACAGGCAAAGCGTTACGGATGATGCTAAAAGATTAAAATGATCTTTTACCACCTGTGGCAAAGCCAGCCAAAGGAACAATCCTCGCCGTTACGGTTAGAGCAAGTGACCAAAATGATCACTTGCATCAACCGTAACGCAGCAAGGAGAATCGTTACGATTAACGGCAAGTGACAAAAAGTGTCACTTGAAATAACGGTTATACAAAAAGAATACAGTTACAGCTAACGGCAGTGGGTCATAACGGCCCACTGTTTTTCTATGCGAATTGTGGGGTGGGTCATTTTGATCCACCCCACAATAGCTGTAACGGATTTACAGCCGCACAGCGGCAGAATAAGGAGGAAAACATTATGAATTACACCATGATCAACAACAAGCCCGTAATCATCGGTATTGACCACGGTTACGGGAACATCAAGACAGCCCACACCTGCTTCAAGACAGGCGTGACGGCGTATGACAAGGAACCCACCTTCAAGAGCGATATGCTGATTTATGAAGGCAGATATTATATCATCGGGGATGAGCACAAAGAATTCGCCGCCGACAAGATGAACGACGGCGACTATTATATCCTGACGCTGGCTGCCATCGCGCGGGAACTGAACATCCGGGGTCTGACAAGCGCAGACGTGTTCCTTGCTGTCGGCTTGCCCCTCACCTGGGTCGGCGAGCAAAAAGACAGCTTCAAGGCTTATCTACTTCGGAACAAAGAGGCGTACTTCTCTTTCCGGGGTAAGGACTACCGTGTGACTTTCGCAGGGGCGGCGGTCTTCCCGCAGGGCTTCTCCGCCGTTGCAGACCGCCTGCGGGAGTTCAGGGGCATCAATATGCTCTGCGACATTGGGAACGGCACCATGAACGTCATGTATATCAATAACGGAAAGCCCGTCTCCAGCCGGTGTTTTACGGAGAAGTTCGGCACCCAGCAGTGCATGATCGCTGTGCGCGAGAAGCTGATGCAGCGTTTTGGCGTGGCCGTGGACGATACCGTGATCGAGACCGTTCTTCGCTTTGGGGAGGCGGACATCGGTAAGCAGTATCTTGACGCCATCCGGGAATCTGCTGCGGAGTATGCAGCCGGGATCATGCGCCGCCTGCGGGAGCATGAGTACAACCCGGAGCTGATGAGGCTTTATGTGGTAGGCGGCGGGAGCTGTCTCATCAAAAACTTTGCGGATTATGACCCTGCCCGTGTTACTATCAACGACGATATCTGCGCTACGGCAAAGGGCTATGAGCTGCTGGCCTCCGGGAGCCTTGGTCGGACGGGAGGCGTATGATGGAGCGGACGATCATCAACACCAATATCCGACTGAACCTGAACAGGCCGGAGGACAGGCAGGCATGGAACTATTTGCAAGCCCTTGACCGGAAGAAATACAAATCCTACAGTCGCGCCGTTGTGGCGGCGGTCAACGAATATTTCGCCCGGCAGGAACGCCTTGCCGCCGATCCCTATCTTGAAACCAGAGAAAAGGAAGACGCCTTTCTTCAGAAGGTGCTGGAGACGATCCGGGAGGGGCTTCAAGCATCCGGCGCAGGGCTTGCCGGGCTGACCGCTCTCTTGCAGGGCATCCATCCCGCAGCTCCTCCCCCTGAGCCGGTCATGACGGACGAGGATTTGGATACTGCTATGGATTTCATCAACAGCCTTTGACGCTGCCAATCGGGAGAAATTTTACTGCTTCTATTTGAAAAAGTGGCGTCACTATCAAGCACAGCCGCTGTCACTTTTCCGGCGATCACGCCGGGATCGTGGTAGTGGCTGTGCTTTTTCATGTATTTACTACCAAACACGATCATTTTGATAGAAAGGAACGATGAATATGACAGAAAACGAAAAGAAACTATTGCAGGCACAGCACCGATTGGAGGAAGCCCAGGCCAGAAACCGGGTGAAGGAGCGAAAGGCCCGGACGCGGCGGCTGATTCAGGAGGGCGCTATTTTGGAGAAGGTCTATCCCGCTGCGGCGACGATGGATCTGGAAAAACTGGAGGACTTTTTGCTATGGGCACTAAAATGAAAACAATGCTTTTGCTTACGGGACGCTTGGGGAAACCTGAGCGTCCTTCTTTTTTATCCCGAAGGGCGCACTTACTCACCACTGCCCGAAGGGCAGCGGTGGTATCCCTCCCGTTGGTCGGGCCGTGCGCTCTTCCCGAAGCATCCGCCGGATGCTTCTCCAGAGGGGGCAGACAATGCCGCAGTTTTGCAAACCGCCGTCATTGTCTGTGCGGCTGGCAGACGGCTTTCGCCTTGTTTGCCTCTTCGCTGCAAACCGTTGTCCTCTTCCGGGACAACCTGCCACCCGCCTGCGAAAACCTGCCACCGGCAGCTTTGCCGCAGTTATGGACGATGCATCCACGGCACCGTCCATTTTCTTTTGTCTCGGCAAAAGAAACAAAACCGCCCCTTGCAGGGGGCAGAAAGGAAGTGAAAGATTATGGCGATCTATCACCTGGAAGCAAAGGTCGTAAGCCGTGGCGCGGGTCGCTCCGCCTGCGCGGCTTCCGCCTATCTAAGCTGTTCCGCTATCTACAACGATTATGACGGCGTACAGCACGATTACACCCGCAAGGGCGGCCTTGTCTGGGAGCAGGTATTCCTGCCGGAATACGCTCCCCAAGAGTGGGAAGACCGGGCTGTTCTTTGGAACACCGTGGAGGAAAATGAAAAGACGAAAGACAGCCGTCTGGCACGTGAGTTCGTGTCGGCTCTGCCTATCGAGCTGACGCCGGAGCAATGGAAAGAACTGCTGACCGATTTCATTAAGGACAGCTTTGTCTCCGATGGCATGTGTGCGGACGTGGCGATCCACGATCCCGATCCGCCCGGCCACAATCCCCACGCTCATATCCTGTTGACGGTCCGTCCTCTGAACCCGGACGGCACCTGGCAATACAAAACCGAAAAAGAATATCTTTGCGTTCGGGACGGCGAAGAGCGAGGCTTTACCGCCGCCGAGTTCAAAGAGGCACAGATCGAAGGTTGGGAGAAGCAGTACCAATACAAGGTCGGAAGAAAGAAGGAATATTTGGCTCCTTCCGAAGCGGAGGCCAAGGGCTATGAGCGCATCTCCAAGCACCCCAAAAGCACCAAATACGGCAGGCAGAACCCCATCTCAGATCGCTGGAACAGCGAGGAACAGCTTGTTTTTTGGCGGGAAGCCTGGGCAGACGCCGTCAACCGTTCTTTGGAACGATACGGCTTTGACGAGCGTGTGAATCATCGGAGCCATGCCGCCCGTGGCCTTGACGAGCAGCCTACGGTACACGAAGGCGTGGCCGCCCGTGCGCTGGAGGCAAAAGGCGTCGTATCCGACCGCTGTGAACTGAACCGTCAGATCAAGCGGGATAATGCCCTGCTGCTGGAGATCAAGGCGCAGGTCAAAAAACTGCTGGATGCCGTCAAAAACACCATCCCCGCTCTTGCGGAAGCCATGGAATCCGTGCGGGAAAATATGATTATTTTCAAGTATCAGCTTGGCTATATCCTGACGGGTAAACGCAGGCTGACAAATAACCTTGATGTGATGAAGCCTGAGTTGGAGCGCTATACCCAAATTGCCGGGAGAATCAAGGAAAAGAGCAAGGAGCGTAATACCCTGCTTTCCGAGAAGAAGGCAACGCCAATGCTCAATATCTTAAAGCACCGGGAACTCTCCCGCCGCATTGCGGAGCTGACGGAGGAGTTGGAAGAGCTGCGTTCCGAGAAAAAGCAGCTCCTTGCCATGATGGACTATGCGGAGGATACCGGCCTTTCCACAGTGAGAAAGGACATTTCCGCTATGGAGGCCAATCTTGCAAGGTTGGAACAGCAGGAGAAGAAATACACCACCGAGCTGAACGCCGCCCTTGCGGAATATGCGGAGCTGAAAACCCAGGCGTCAGACTTCGATCCCGACGAGCTTGCCATGGCGCAGCTTGAAATTCGCCCGCAAAAGGAAGCCTCCGCAGAAAGCCGAGTGCAGGCTGCTTACGGGGACAAATATGACTTCTGGACGATGATTGGCGCAAAGCGGGAGGTGGCGGAGCTGCTGGGCGAGGAGGAGCCCCGATCCATCCGGGAACGCCTGCGAAGAAAAGAATACGAAAAGCAAAGAACCGAGAAGCAGGAACTCCCCCAGCGCAAGAAAAACAAAGATCGTGGATGGGAGCGGTGAAAACCGCCGCTCCCCCTCTTGAAAACCTTCTGATATTCGTATATAATGTAGAATGTATTTTTGTATGAACCTGTCAGCGAGGTAAAACCATGAAGGGCTATCTTTCCATCCGGGAAACATCCTATAAATGGGGCGTATCCGAACGCCGCGTCAATCAGTATGTCACTGAGGGGCGCATCCCCGACGTGGAGCGGTTCGGACGTTCATGGGCGATACCGGCGGACGCCGAAAAGCCGGGCGATCCCAGACGAATCCGGAAAAAACAAACACAAAGCTTGCAGGAAGAAATGCGCGACCGGCAAAGAACTCGGAGGTAAATCCAATGGAAGGAAAATCAGTGAGAATATCAACCCAGGAGTTGTGGGCGCGGCTTTTCAAATCTTCTTCCGTTGGGGACTATCTGGAGAAAACTGGCGATATTTGCGAAATGCTTGCATTTTCTGAATTTATCTCGCAACTATGCAAGGAAAGACAAGAAAAGCCCGAGAACATTATAAAACGCAGTAACTTAGAATCTTCATTTGGTCACCGGCTGTTTTCCGGAGCACGAAATCCATCACGTGACACGGTACTTCAACTTGCGTTTGGCTTTGAAATGGATACGGATGACGCGCAGCAGCTCTTAAAGATTGCCCGTGTTACAGCTTTACATCCCCGTGTCAAAAGAGATGCTGTCATCGCTTACTGTTTACATCATCGTAAATCAGTGATAGAAGCACAACAGTTATTGTATGACAACAATCTGCCGCTGATGGGAGGTAAGATGCACCACAGGTTTTTGAAATGATGAAGTATTATGGAGGTATTGAAATGACGAAGGAATCTGCACATTACCCGTGCAAACTATGCGGAAATCCCGGTGGAGATGAGTTTTTTTACTATACTGCGAGAAAAGTTAATTCTTCTGTTTCGGTAAGAACCGGTATGTATGAAAAAGATGTTGTCCGTACCACGCTGTATAAAGATGTAACGAAGCACAGTGGCTTTGTATGCAAAAACTGCAGAAAGAATAAAGAAAGATTGCGAAAATTTATCATCAGTCTGATTATATTTGCGGCATGTATAGCTGTATTTGTGATTGCGGGAGATGCTTTGTTCGAGAGGCATGGGCTTATTGCATTTATACTCGGTTTAATTGTTGTAGTAAGTGGATGCAGTATGATCGGAGCGTTTGGAAAAAAGTCCGGAAGTACATTGTTGGTCGAATACTACAAAAATCAACCAAATCCCTATGGGTATACCTATATGACACCTTCGGAAGCTTCAAAACTACAGAAGAGATAGTCATTTATGAGGAGAAAGGAAACAAAGTATGGCATATATGGCTTTGCAACAGATGAAAAACAGGAACGAGAAAGCGTTTGGGAAAGGCGTCGGCCCGATCCAGCCGGAGCGGCACTATGACACCGTGGATCACGGACTCAAGGCGATGGCGCTCAAGTTCCTGCACGCAAGGTGCGAGGGACTCGGATTTCGCGCAGAAGAAGAAAATGACTATCTCGGCACAAGTTTGATGCCGGGACAGATCCCGTACAATATGCAGATGGACTTGAACCGTCTTTGCCTGGAACGGGAGCTTGAAAAGTTCATCGATTCCGGCGTGGCGGAGGACGCCTATACCGTTTACTACTGCTACCTGGAAATGTTCTTCGGACATTACGGCAAATCGAAAAAGATGGTGGAGCTTCTGTCTGAGTTCGAGTCCAACGGCAGCTCTCTTTTGATGAAGCACCGCGACCACTACTCCCATTCGGTCTACGTCTTTGCGCTGGGACTGGCGATCTACGAGTCCAACGAGGCTTTCCGCACAAGCTTCGAGCGCTTCTACGGCTTTGACACGGACGAGACAGACACGGCTGCCGACCATACGGCGGCGGGCTGCTTCCTCGAATACTGGGGGCTGACGTCTTTGTTCCACGATATCGGCTATCCCTTTGAGCTTCCGTTTGAGCAAGTGCTCTCTTACTACGAGGTGGCGGGCGGGAAGCGCGGCGATGGCAGCCTGTTTCTCGCCTATCGGGACGTGGACGCGATTACAAAGCTGGGAGAGCAGGCAAAGGAGCAGTTTATAAAGATTTACGGACGCCCTTTTGAAACCACGGAAGAGCTTTTTGCCTTCGGCGTCACCGAGAAGCTCGGCGCGGCGTATGACTTTACGGAAGACTATATGCTCGGCAAGATTCACGACAAGCCCATCGCGCCGAATACCTTCAACTATTTCATGGACCACGCGTATTTCAGCGCAACGCGGCTCTACCGCGAGATCGAAAACTCCATCGGGATCGAAAAGCTCAACGAAAAGCACGTGGACGCGCTGACGGCGATCCTGCTGCACAACAGCCTGTTCAAGTTTGCCGTTTCCTTCTTTAACGGTAAGAACTACAAACGACCGCTTCGGATGGAAGAGCATCCGCTGGCGTTCCTCCTCATGCTCTGCGACGAGCTGCAATGCTGGGACCGTACGGCTTACGGCAGGAATTCCCGTACCGAGCTGCATCCGATGGCGGCGGATTTTGATTTTAAGAACAATGCGATCCATGCAATCTATTATTACGACAAGGAAGAACAGGAAAAAATCGACGCTTTCAAGGTCCGGTACCGCAAATGGGAAGACGACGGCGAAGTGGGTAAAGCGCCCCGTCTGAAAGCCTACAGCGATATGGCGGAGAAAGAGCAGCGGTTTGCCTCGGATATTGAAAAGATCGTAGAACTTGCGGACCTTCCCCTCACGGTCGTTCCCGGCACCCGTGCAGTAGATCGAAAGAGCAAACACACCTATCTCTCCGCGAGCAATTTCCTGCACTTATATGATTTTGCCGTGGCGCTGAATGCGCGCTATTCCTATCAGGGTGCGGAGAAAGACGACGAAACAGAGGCGCTGGAAAGGGAATTTGAAGAGCTCTCTTTGGAATATCAGCTTTCCAACATCAATCAGGCGAAGAGCTTTGCACGGTATCTCGACGCGCTGGGGTGCTTCTACACCGACAGACCGGTAGATTATGAAATGGTCTCCGCCTTCACCAAAAAGCAAATGGAAGTGTTTGCGCCTATGGAGCATGAACGCTGGATCAGAGAGCATATCTCCATGGCCTGGATCAGCGGCGACCTCTATGAAACGGCATCGCTTTCGGATGAAATACTTCGCCTGTACGGCGATGAAAAGACCGCCCGCAAAGCCCTGCGTGAGCAGCTTCGTATGCACAAGCTGGCGATGGACGGAAACCCGAAAGAAGCGGAGATCGTTGCCCACTACGCGGCGCTGCCGCTCGAAGAACGGGAAAAAGACTACGAGCCCTTCAACAGTATGCTGAAACTCATCAAAAAATTTGACGGGCTTCGAATCTACAAGCTTGATTAAAGGAGCGCAGTTATGGAGCAGCAGCTTACGGATCTTGAATATTCAAACACAGATGCGACGGTCGAGCAGGTCAAAGCCGCGATCCGTGCGGCAAAGGTCATTATGCAGCGGCCGCTTCCTCTTACGCATGCTTCTCCTGAAATTGCTCTGGTGGGTTATAAGGAAGAAGCAACCGGACGGTACAAGCTTCTCAAAGAATTCCGTGTATTTCAGACGGGAGCGCTGTTTGCCTCCATGACGGCGATGGACGGGCATGTGCGTTTGATTTCGCTGAGGCACATGACGCGGGAGGAGTATGAGTCGGTTAAGCCGGAGGACCTGCCTCGCTATCGGGTGTATGAGGAAATAACGGCAGACGGACAATAAACAACAAAAGGAGGGTATTGCATGGCGGAACAGATATTTATTATCGAAGACGGAACACTGACAAAATACGAAGCGGATGATTATGTTGAAGTCGTGTATATCCCCGACTGCGTAAAGAAAATCAGCTGTCAGTCGTTTTTCGAAGCTGTGGTCGGTAAGGTTGTGCTTTCCGACAGTGTAACGACAATTGAAGCTGATGCCTTTCTGGACTGCACGTTGAGTGAGATTGAAATTCCAAACAGCGTTACAACGATAGAAACATGGGCTTTTTCCGGCTGTGGAAACCTTCAGAGTATTACGATCCCGGACAGCGTCACCTCGATCGGCCCATGGGCAATCGGCTACCGTGAGCTTCAGTTCCTTCCGTACTGGGATCCGATTCCGTTCGGACGTCCCGTCATCATATACGGAAAACCAGGCAGTGAAGCCGAACGATACACAAAAGACAATTTCTGGCGTTATAACGAACACATAACCGAATTCCGGGAGATCAGGCCTGACGCCAGGAAACAGGAAGGAGAAGCATGATGGAAGACAAGCCGGTCAAAACCGCGACGGAGAACATGTTGGATGATTATGAAGAGATCATCCGTCGCCCCGTGCTCGATGATCAGGCGAAAGAAGAAGCCGCAAAGCTGGAAGAAAGCCTGGTAAAGGAGTTCCATACGCTTGGAGGCGAAGGCGATCCGGATTCTCTGCAAGCGGCATATTCTCGCCTGGAAAAACTGGCTGAAGAGAATCCCTTTACAAAGCTGCGCTTGGGATGGGTGCGCAATCGTGCCAAATCAGATTATGCTTACATGCTGTCAATAAGCGCGGCATTAACGAGTAAGGAAGAATCATTGCGCCTTTTTGAAGAGTTAGCCTTAAGCTCCCCTTCTCACAAAGGATATGCGGATAACGTGAGGATCATAAAAAAGCAGATCGCCGACTACTACCTGCGCATGGGGGAAAAGGGCGATTTCGGTTCAGCCATATATGCAGAGAAGCTCTACAGAGAATTAGCGGAACAAAACCCTGATAGAAAGTATGAAGAATTCATAAATAAGGCAAAATCGTTATGCGATGAGACAAAACTGGTGCCGGGGGTGGGACGCTTGCCTTATCCGGCTTATCGGGGAACGGAGCCATATGTCTTCGTGAGTTATGCGCATCTGGATCAAGAGAGTGTATTTGCCGAGATCAAGCGATTCAACGAGGCAGGCTTCCACGTCTGGTATGACGAGGGAATATCTCCGGGAAATGAATGGACCGATGAGATTGCGGATGCCCTTGATGGATGCAGCCTTTTTGTAGTTATGATCACGCCTACTTCGGCACCGCGAAAGAATGTGCTCAATGAGATCAACTTTGCATTGGATGAGAATAAACCATTCCTGGCTATTCATCTTGAAGAAACCGAAATCAAAAGAGGACTGAAGCTCAGGATCGGGTCCAATCAGGCCATCCTCAAGTACAACATGACAGAGGAGGAATACGAGTACAAATACATCGAAGCGTTCACGAGGCTTGGCCTTGTGCGAAGCGAAACCGTGTTGCCCGCAAGTAAAACAACGCCTAATACCGTGACGTCCGTTCCGATATCCCGGATTTTGGACGGGAAACATCCTTTCGGGGATTATGTGCCGAAAGGGACGGCGGTCATCACGGACGGTCTCGGAAAAGAATTCACCGCAATCGGCAACTCCCTCGTGTATAAGCCGGCCGGGAAGATCGTTTTTCAAACGCTTCATGATCTGAGCTCCATGGAGAAGGCTCTGAATGGATATGTGCTGAAGGACGCGCTCGGAAGGGAGTCTTTGCTCAAGACCTCTCCGGGCGACGAATTGCTGTTCCTGGGAGCGACCGAGAATCAGGGACTCGGAGCTCTGAACCCGGAAAAGCTCCAAATCAATATGGTCAGGAGTGTCCGTGTCGATCCCGGCAACACACCGGGCAGAAGAATCAAATACTGCGCCGTCAGGGTGCAGAACAGCGCTTTTCTGTCGCCGTGCCAATTTCTGTTCTTTTCGGTGAACGAAAATAAAGGCGCGCCCCCCGTGATGAAGCTGAAAAAAGACCTGAACAAGTTCTCGACAAAGGGGTACGCCAGTCTTGGGATGATGAAGAAGCTCACGGTCGTCAAGCTCGGCGAGGCCGCCGGACCCTACGGAGACCGCCGTCCCCTGGACGTGACAGTGCAGTATCTGGGCGACGATATTGAAACGTTTACGATAGACGATTATTTTGCCATATACGCCATGGGCGCGGGCGGAGAGGTCCATCAGCTGAAAAGGGAGGAGCTCTCTGAAATCGAAATACTGTAAGATCAGATATGATCGCTGACTGATTTGAAATAATATAATTTGGAAGTGTTCATATGACGCCGTGGAAGCGCCGTATTGTTACTGAGATTTGATTATGGGTGTAAAGATTTTCAGAGACGATAACTGGACCAGAATAAAAAGCGGAGTTATCTCCCGTAAGGATATCATGCACCTTGACGGAGAGAAGGACAGCGCGCTGATCGGATACCTGATCGCGCACGCTCACGAGCCGTGCCGCCAGTCCATGATGAAGTACGCGGCGGAAAAGTACGGAATGGATGAATTGCCGCAGCCCCATCAGAACATCGACGACCCGAACGATCCTTACTATGAGGAATACTTCGTGCTGCAGGAGCAGGTCATCCGGGAAGACGATGCAGACGTGCTGAAAAAAGCGGCGCTTCATAGTTCCAATTACGATATGGCGGCGTTTGCGTTCTGCCGACTCACCGGATACTGCTTTCCTCCGAGCGAGTGCGACGCATACAGCTACCGTACATTCGACTGTGGGATTCTGCCCGGAATGACAGCAGAGGATATCCGGGAGTTTTGCCGGAAGGTGATCGAGGAAAGGGGAAGATTTGTGGATGTGGCCGAAGAATGCCTGCGTGATCAAAAAGATCCCAATCAATAATGCGGCTGCGGTAGGATCAGATCCCGATGTTGCAGGGTTTATCGAGAAGGCGACCCAAACACTTGGGAAAAAGGGTCGGTTCGTTATAAAACTCTCAGGAATACCGCAGGAAAACAGCGTCCTTGCCGAAGGGAAAAGCAAGGGGCTTTGCAATCGATGTATTGAGGAATTTGAGAAGCTACTGATAAAAAAGGGTTATATGGATCACGAACATGTCTGGGAAGCCCTGCAGGAAACAGACTACGGAGAAATGGATTACAGCTCTTTCGGCGGAGGTGTAGAGCATTTCGTCGTCACCCTATATCGCTGCCGCTTGTGTGGTGCGCTACACAAGGAGTGCCGAGGAGATTTCTGTGGTGACCCGCAGGAATATCTTGAAATAACAGATTACGACATTGTAATTGCAGAGCGGTCAAACAAGCAAGGAGTTTATAACCTATGACAAAAGCTGAGTTCGGAAGATACCCACAAGACCCGGAAGCGTATGAAAACGGGAAGCGTATAAGTGTTGTAGATGGAAAGCCGCGACTTAATCCGCTTGAACAACAGCCTATTGAGTGGCTTGTACTCGTGGAAGAGGAAGACAAAATGCTTCTCTTAAGCAAATACGCTCTTGAGTACATGAAGTTCAACGACTGGGATACCTTTGACGTCACATGGGCGAACAGCACGCTTCGCGGCTGGCTCAACGGCGAGATACAGTTTGATGGAGATTTTATAAACGATCATTTCTCGGATGACGAGAGAAGCAGAATGATTTCCCATGCAGAAACAGGAGATAAGGTGTTTCTGCTATCGCTGGACGAGGTACTTCTGTATCTCCCCTCAAATCATCTGAGAAAATGCCTGCCAACAGCTTGTGCAGTGTCGCGCTTGCCGGAAACCCACAAATTTAACGACGCTGATGCCTGCAATTGGTGGATTAGGACGATCAGCGAGGACGACAATCGCTACACGATGATAGTGGACAAGAATGGAATGTACGACCGACACGGGTTCAAGAACAACATGCACGGCGTCGGTGTGCGTCCTGCACTATGGGTTAGGAAGTAACCCTTAAAAGAGTTATCACGGAGGTTATGGATATGGGATTGTTTTCACCAAAATGGGAGTCTTTAGATCCAAGGAAGGCATTGTCGTGGATTGAGAAGCATGGCGGCAATTTGGAGGAACTAAGAAAAGCTGCCTTACTTTCCCCTGTTCCAGAAGTCAGGCAGGCTGCGGTGGATTGCATGTCCGATCAGAAGATGCTTGAAGACCTTGCTATTAACTATTGTGAGCAAGCAGTAGAAAAAGTTGAAAACGTAGATTTGCTGTATCGCATGATTGCCAAACCACAAATGGTTTTTGACGATACTGACCAACGATTAGAATCAGAACGCAAGATTGCCTACGAAAGAGGGGGCACATATCTTTCTCGCGAACAAATGGATCGGATAGACCAAAGATATCGCTGCGGACGCCCGATGCATAACAAGATGGCAAGCCTTGCGTGGGAGAGGCTGAAAGAGATTGGCGATGCAAGTATTATCAAAAGACTGATAGAAGATTCCGAGACTAACAGGGGGATGCCACAAGATTACATAAACGAGGCTGTCGCACTATGGTTTGATAAATGTGGTGTTTCTCCTAGGGCAGTCTTCTTGGACTCCGATATCAATAGTCGGATAAGAAAGCGGGCGCTCGAAAAGGTGGACGATCAGGAGTTCCTTGTCGAGTACGGAGAACGAGAGTTGGAAAGAAACCCAAAAAACGAATTTGCAAGGTGTGCGCTTGGCAGAGTTACTGATCCCGAGAAGCGCAGATCGTATTGCGAGAGGTTCGAGCTGCACAGCTTTGAGATTGTTGATACTCAGTACGAATACGAACAGGATTATGAAATCTGCGATGTGACGAGCCTATATCGCTGCAAATACTGCGGAAAAGAATGGACAGATTCTTATAGGCGATAAACGCAAATCGGAGGATATAAACATGGGATTGTTTTCACCGAAATGGAAAACAAACGACCGAAGCAAACAGATCAAGGCCGTAGAGGCGGTGCGCAAGGTCACGAATGAGAAAGAACTGAGGCGGATTGCTTTGGAAGCGCCGCTCCCCGACGTCAGAATGATAGCTGTTTACCAGATGAAGGATCCGGCGCAGTTAAGGGAAACGGCCTTATTCGGCGACAAATATGCCAGTTGGGCGGCGATAGATAACATCACAGATCAAAATACGCTGAAGGAGATCGCCTGCGGAAACGTAGTTAACGCAGGGCGGGCGGCGGAAAAGATATCAAACAGAAATCTACTCGCCGAAATTGTCGAAAAAGCTGCAAGTCAAGAAGCAAAAGAGAAGGCCGGGACGCAATTGAATTTCCTGAATTTACTGTATGAGACTGTCGAGACATCCGGCGTCGATATCAACCAGAAAGTAAGACACTGGACGATGAAGGAGCTCTTGGAGAACTTTGATTTCACAGATGACACGCATGCCAGAAAGGTCGTTCCCGCCATTATTTCAGAAATAACCGACACCGAGATAATCGACAAGCTTGTAGAAGCATGCAAACTGTGGCGCAACTCTAAAGATGCCGTCGCAGAAAGCGCACGACTCAGAAAGCTTGAGCTGCAGTTTGATGGCCTTGACAAGGACGAGTTCCTGATTTTCCGCTGCAAGAAGTGCGGGCAGACAGTCAGATACGCCGGATACTTCGAGAGTGAGCTTCGTGATTCGTGGGTGGAGAAGGGTGACTACACCTGCGGGTGCATAGAGCATCCGGCGACAACAGCGGGATTCCCGAATGAGCCTGCGTGGGAGATTGCTGTCTCCAGAAATCCGATAGAAGGCGACAAGTTCAGGTTATGCCCCGTCTGCATGAAACCAAACAGCATCGACGTTCGTATAAAGCCGTTATCGAGATGTAATATGCTTGATGGAGAAAAGGATTTTCAGCATACCAACAAGTGGAAAACCGAGTACTTCAAGTTGGGTATTCATATTCCCTGGCATAGAGCCAAGTGGTAAGAGGTAAAGATATGCTTTCCGCTCCCGGTGCTTTATATCTTGCCGGCACACCTCTGAGATATATGCGGATGGCAAAGAAAGAAGGTTTTTTATGAATACTGTCACACAATTCTTAGCTGGACTGACGAACGCGCATTATATTCTGCTGTATCTATGTTGTTTTGCGTTGGCAGTGCTATGCGTATTGATTGGAACGAAAACGAAATTAAAAGCAATATCAGTTTTATTGCCTGTCTTTAGCTTGATAGGCGGAATGCTTGCAATTGCTTTTGTCACAATCAAGTTGGATTTGAACATAGGGCTTGGAATACTTGTCGTTTGGGCGGTATTTTCGTCGATCATTATTTTACTTTCGTTTTGGATTCACAAAAAGATCAGTGAAAAAGAAGTGCCCGAGAAGCCTGCCAGTATAATCTGCTCGGAAAACGGGCATCAGTGGGAAAAGACGGAATTTGCCTGTACAGTTCGCTGCGCAAGATGCGGGAAGACAAAGGTCAGACACCAATTTGAGCTGCTGCCTGACAAGCATGAAAAACACTGCGTATCCTGTGGGTACACGGAAGCCGTTCCCTATAAGCAGCGCATAATAAGCACAGATACTACGGAAAGCAAGGATTTATTGGATCGTTCAAGAAAAGAAATCATTTCTATAGTTCAAAATCCCGAAAACAGGGATAAAGTTCCGGATTTGTTCTGTAGATATCTTGAGAAAAAAGGCTCCAAGACATACAGCAAGGGAACGGCAAAGGCGATGATGACCTGTCTCACGGAAGATCAGGTGATCGACTTGGTGAAAAACAAGAGAATCAAGGGTCAGTGCCAATGGGCGCTCGCGGAAATCTCCGATGATGCATTTTTAAAAAAGCTTTGCGAAATAGAAGAGTTTTCTTATACGGCAAATGGCGAACTCCGCAAAAGGGAACGCCAGGCGAAAGAGCGTCATGAAAAGGAGTACTGTCCGGACGGAACGCCGCATGAATTTGGAGATGAATCCGTCGAAATCGTCGACATGGGCCCCAAAGGCGATGATGACCTTGCGGCACATGCATACAGGAAAGACAGATACCGTATCTGTAAGAAGTGCGGATATAAGCTTTATATGCGATAGATTAAGGTAGTTGGCTGAGGGCGGTGGTCATATGGGATTGTTTGAGCCAATTTGGAAAACGAAAGACGAAAGCAAGAAAAACAAGGCCATTCTTTCTTTTCAGAAGATTAATGATATTACAAAGCTGAACAGGATTGTCCTTTCTGCGCCTCTATCATCTGTGAGAACCGCTGCGGTTCGTCGGATAAGCGATGTTGCGGGCAAAGAGCTTCCATTTGATGCGAATGAATGTCTGAGAACACTTCTCCTGCTGGATGTTGATGATATCAGGGCATTGGACTGGTATAGAGGAAAGCTGTTTTCATGCCTGACCGATGAGGACGATTTTCTGAAAATCGTTCTTGAAGCGAAGAATTCATACGTCAGAAGCAGTGCCATCAATCATATTGAAAAGGCAGCACACCTGAAGAAAATATTAGAGATCCCGGAAGTACCTCTCGATCTGAAAATAGATGCAGTCAAAAGAATCCAAGATATAGACATTCTGGATAAAATGGCTGCAGATGAGGCTTTGCCTATAAAACTACACACTGCGGCGGTCAAACGGGTGAAAAATCAGGAACTGTTGTCTGAAATTGTATGGAGCAAAGATCACAGCGATATACGCGTCGCCGCAACCATGAACATAACAGATAAGGAAGAACTGGAACGGATAAGGGATGAGGCTGACGATTCGCGGATAAGGCGATGCGCATGCGAAAGGCTCGGGCATAAATGGGATTTCGTGGAATATGTGCCCCATGGCAGAGGAGGAAAAGACGCTCTGTATATATGTGAAACCTGCGGTGAGGAGAAACTTGAACCCTACGAATGGAGCAGTGCCGACAGTGTATAATGTTTAGCGGATACACTTGCAGAAAATGCGGCCAACTACGGACTACAATTATGTGAGAAAACTCAAGGTGGCAGTTTGATTCCTGTCGCCTTGAGTATTTTTCACAGTTTATGCTGCGATGCAGATTCTCCCCTTGACAAATCCAGTCTCAAGAGAGAATACTTATAAAAAGGCTGAGGGCGGTTACAGCTATCGGAGTACATCCGGGAATGAGTCCTATGGAGGATCTTCCTATACAGACTATGATGATGGTAGTGAGAGACCCAGAACCAGCAAGACGCTTAAGATCATACTGGTGATTCTGATTTGTCTGGTAGTGATTCCGTTTGCATTCCCTGTACTGATCGGGATTGCAGCTTTGATTATCGGAATCGTGTGCGCCGCATTTGGATTGTTCGCAGGCCTTGTTGTCGGCTCCGTTGCCCTGATGCTTTCCGGTATTGTTGTTTTTGTATTCGGCCTGGCAAAGCTGCTGATTGCTCTTCCTACAGCACTTTTGACCTGCGGTTCCGGATTAATTATATTTGTACTGGGACTTATTGCTACCGTGGCAACCGTAAGACTTTGCATGGTTATTTATCCGGCTATGTGCAGAATCATTGTAAATATCTGCCGCTGGCCATTTCACAGAAGGGTGGTGTCTTAAACAATGAGAAGAGGGTGGAAGATTTTTTGGATTGTATGTGCGTCAATTGCAGGCATTGGACTCGTACTTTGTGTGACGGGCGCCGGAATGGGGGCGACTCTTTCGGGCATCGGAGAGGTGTATGCTTCAGACCGTTGGTTCTACTGGGATGACTGGCAGAGATGGAATGGTTATGATGATAATGACTTGGAAGATCTGGATGACTTGGAGACGGCCGGAGAGCATTATACTCAGGGCAGTGAAGAATATGTATCCAATTTTAAGGAAATACAGTCCATTGATATAGAGGTAACCTATGTGGAGATCGATATTAGAAGATACAGCGGGGATACCATTACAGTAGATACCAGCCAGCTGAACAGCAAATTGAGAAATAATCTGATCATGGGGACAGAGGACCACGAACTCTTTATTGAAACAAAGAATCATAGTATATGGAAACAGATTGGAAGACATAATTCCGGGGCCGTGGTCATTCAGATTCCGGAGGACAGCGGTCTTACAGAGGCATCCTTCGATATCGGGGCAGGATTGTTGAAAATTGAAAGCATTGAGTCAGGAGAGCTGGATATCAATGTAGGCGCAGGCCAGGCTGTGATTAAAAGCTTTGAGGCAGGAGAGCTGGACGTGGAATGTGGTGCAGGCCAGACGACTCTAAAAGGAAAAGTAAATCAATCTGCGGACATTCACTGTGGTGTTGGCGAACTTAAAATGACACTGTATGGTAACCAGGACGATTACGACTATGATCTGAAATGCGGAATCGGTGAACTTACCGTTGGAGATTACAGCTATGCAGGTCTTGGAAGTGAACGTAAATTAGATAATGGAACAGGCAGACCGATGAAGATCGACTGCGGCATCGGAAGAGTGGAAGTCAAATTCAACGAAGATTTTTAAAAAGTAACGCTAAGCATCATTTAGACCAATAAGGCAGTAAATCTATAATAAAATAGGAGGAATTATTATGGAACCAAAAAAATTATACCGTTCAAGAAACAACCGCATGATTTGCGGAGTGTGCGGAGGTGTCGCAGAATATTTCAACATAGACGCAACTCTGATACGTTTGCTTTTGGTACTCTTAGGCTGCACAGGCAGCGGTATTGTGGCATATTTTATAGCTGCAATCATAATCCCTGACGAGAAGTAAAGATAGAATATCAATCGTAACAGTTTAGGTCTGCCTGGACTGTTACGATCAATTAATGAGCCATACAAAATAAGGCTGGATTTATAAAAGCAGCCTTATTTTGTGTGGCTTATTTTTTCTCTTATAGGAAAGTTCGCCTATAAGAGAAAAAAGCCTTCCAGGCGGGATGCGCACGCCGCCACTTCCGCTGCCTGTCCGTTTAGTTATACCACTGAAAATCTTTTATGACATAAACTTTCTACATAAACAATCTGTGAATCCTTCATGTGAATCCGTTCCGGCTGCGTTTATACTAAAATTGATCTTTTATCTTTTAAAACAAAAATGCCTTAAATATACCGCAAAAGTGGTGGAAAGGTGAAAAAAGAAGAAGCAGAGGAGGAAAAGTTATGAACAAGACAGCTATACCGCCGATTTCCTTTGGCGTGGATTATTACCCAGAGCATTGGCCGAAGGAGCGCTGGGCAAAGGATATCAGGCTGATGAAGGAGATGGGGATCCAGGCAGTGCGTATGGGCGAGTTTTCCTGGAGCCGTTTTGAGCCGGAACCCGGAGTCTACCAGTTCGGATGGCTGGATGAAATCATTGAAATGCTGAAACAGGCAGGCATCTATACCATACTGGGCACCCCTACTGCGGCGCCTCCGGCCTGGCTGATCGGGGAGGATCCGGAGATACTTCCCATGGACTCCCGCGGGGAGCGTAAGGGATTCGGCGGCCGCCATCACGACTGCATGAGCAATCATCATTATCGGAGTGCGATCCGGTTATTAGTGGAGAGAATGGCCGGGCAGTACAAGGATGAGCCATGGGTAATCGGCTGGCAAATTGATAATGAGCTGGGAAACAGCCATGAAGATCTGTGCATGTGCCCAAGCTGCGAGAGAAGCTTCCAGCGCTGGCTGAAAGTAAAGTATAAGAATGTTTCGGAGTTGAATGCTGCATGGGGTACCGTGTTCTGGAGCCAGGAATATAACGACTTTTCCCAGATCCCCGCGCCAAGGACAGTGCCGACCATGCACAGCCCATCTCTGGAACTGGACTGGAAACGGTTCACCTCCGACCTGGTCAATGATTTCCTGAAGATGCAGGCAGATATCATCCGGGAGATCTCTCCGGATAAGATGATTACCCACAATCTAATGGGATTTTATGATAAAACGGACTATTTTGAAATGGCAGAGAACCTGGACATTGCGGGCAATGACCAATACCCGACGGGATACTATTTTGAGCAGCCGGGGCAGCCTGCATGGGAAGTGGCAGCCTGTTATGATTTTATCCGCAGCGTCAAAAAACAGCCTTTTTGGATGCTGGAGATGCAGGCAGGGGCCACGGGGGGCAAACTGATCGGCAGGACTCCGCAGCCGGGGCAGTTGAATCTCTGGACCTCGCAGAGCGTAGCGCATGGAGCGGACGCAATTGTCTATTTCCGATGGAGGAACTGCCTTTATGGAACGGAACAGTATTGGCATGGGATTCTGCCGCACAGCGGTGTCCCGGGCAGAACTTACCGGGAACTGCAGGAAACGATCCGAACGCTGAAGCCGGTGATGGAGGAGATGAAGGGAAGCATGCCGGTGAGACAAGCGGCGATACTCTTCTCCTATGAGCAGGACTGGGCGCTTCAGGTGCAGCCCCATCACCCGGATTATTCTTACCTGTACCAGGTGCAGCAGTTTTACAGATGGTGTTACGAGGCAGGCATAGCGGTTGACTTCATACGGGAAGGCGAGCCAATGGAGATGTATCCTTTGGTATTTGCCCCGCTTCAGTATCTCTCGTCCCCGGAGCAGGCGGAGAGGCTGGAACGCTATGTGGAATCCGGGGGAAACCTGGTAATGTCGGTGCGTTCGGGAGTGAAAGACCGCTGCAACGCATGCCTTCCCGGTATACTTCCCGGGCCGTTTAGAAAGCTGCTGGGAATTACGGTTCCCGAGTACGACTGCATGTGGGCGGAAGAGTCCGGTCTGGCAGCAGCGCCCCGGGCAGGGGATAAACAAGAAAACCGGAAAGAACAAGACAGAGAAAGCAGGGAAGGTTCTGTTGGAAAAGGCGCCATCTGGTGTGACTGTATCTGCCCGGAGGGAGCGGAGCCGGTTCTTCTGTATGAGACAGGGATGTACAAAGGGAAACCTGCAGTCACCGTACATACGTACGGCAGTGGTAAAGCATGGTACATCGGATGCGTTCCGGATGAAGCGGCGGGAGAATGGATCATGAAGCAGGTTGGCAGGGAATGCGGCTTTATGCTCAGGAATACCTGGGGCGGGCCGGTTGAATATGCGGTGAGGCAGAATGACAGGGAGGCCTTTTTGTTTGTGATGAATCATTCCGGCAGGGAACAGACAGCTGACATACCTGAGGAATGGGGGGCGCAGAGGCAGTGCTGTCTGCAGCCTTATGAAGTAAAAATATGGAAAAGGTGCAGGGATCATGAGTAATAACAGATTAGAGCAGGTATTGCAGGGCAAAGCGGGTAACACAATCTATCCGTTTTTCTGGATGCACGGTGAGGATCATAAGGTATTAAGGGAAGAACTGGATAAAATCTATGACTGCAATATACGCGGAATCTGCATTGAAGCCAGGCCCCATCCGGACTTTGGGGGGACGTCCTGGTGGTCAGATATGGATTTTATTATGGAATATGCAAAAGAGCATGACATGAAGCTATGGCTCCTGGATGACGACCATTTTCCAACAGGGCATGCAAACGGTGCATTTGAAGGCGGATTGAACGAGTTGTCAAATCAGTTTCTTACCTGCTGGTCAACGGATGTCCTGGGGCCGGTAAGACAGGCTGCGCTTCCTGCGGGAGCGGTGCTGAAAGAAGGAGAAGAGCTGGTTGGGGCAGTGCTTTCGCCCCGGACGGATTCCGGCAGTACGGAACTGGACTTGTCCAAAAGCCTTGACGTGACGGGGAAGATCAAAGACGGTTGGCTTCGGATCGATGTGCCGGAAGGGCTTCACCGGGTGGTTTTGTTCTATACAACCCATGAAGGGAATGGAAAACTAAATTATTTTAATATCCTGGATTCGAAATCCGTAAAAGTGCTGATAGAGCAGGTATATGAGCCGCATTACAGGCATTATGGAAAGGAATTCGGCGGCACCTTCGAAGGGTTCTTTTCGGATGAGCCGGAATTTGGCAATCTTCCGGGGTATGATTTTCAGGCAAGGCTTGGGGAAAAGATGAAATTTATTCCGTGGAGCGGAGAACTTTCCGACAGGCTGCGGGAAAAATGGGAAGTGGATTTTGTGAATCATCTCCCGGCTCTTTGGTACCCGTGCGGTGACAGGACAAAAACCATACGGTACGAATATATGGATGCGGTGACAAAACAATTAAAAACCGCATTTTCAGATCAGATCCATGACTGGTGCAGTGAGAGGGGTGTTCTGCATGTCGGTCATATTATAGAGGATGACAATTCCCACGGGCGTCTGGGATGCAGCACCGGCCACTATTTCAGAACCATGTCCTCCTTTGATATGGGAGGGATCGATGTCGTGCTGCTGCAGGTAATGCCGGGGATGGATCAGGAAACCCATCAGTGGGTGGCTTCTGACCGGGATGGAGAGTTCTTCCATTACGGACTTGGAAAGCTGGGGAGTTCTGCGGCGCATATTAACCTGCTGCATCAGGGCAGGGCGATGTGTGAGATATTTGGCGCGTTTGGATGGCAGGAGGGCGTATCCCTGATGAAATGGCTGGCGGATCATATGCTGGCCAGGGGGATCAATTACTTCGTACCGCATGCATTTTCACCGGAAACATATCCGGATCCGGACTGCCCGCCTCATTTCTATGCAGGAGGCAGACATATGCAGTATCCGTATTTTCAGAAATTAATGGAATATGTGAACCGTATGGGGCATTTGCTGAGCGGAGGGAGGTATCCTGCGCGGGCCGCGGTATTGTATCATGCGGACGCGGAATGGTCCGGAGAGGATGCGCAGTTGTACCAGAAACCGCTGCGCAGCCTGATGGAGCACCAGATCGATGCAGATGTGATTCCATGCGATGTATTTTCCGGTACGGGCGGGTATGAAACACAGTATGGGAACACATTGAAAGTGGGTTCACAGGAGTATGAATGCCTGGTAATTCCGGCCATGAAATTTCTGCCCGAAGAGACTTTAAAAGGGGTGGAACAATGGATGCGGCTGGGAGGCCGGGTACTCTGCATCGACAGGGCGCCGGATGCGGATAATGCCTTTATCAGCATGGTGGAGACAGTTTCGCTCACGGAACTCCCCGGGAGGGTGATGGAACTGATTCATCCGAGTCTGGTCATACAGGGAGGGAATAAAAAGCTCCGAACCTATCCATATGAAAATGATTACGGGACAGCCCTTCTTTGTTTTAATGAAGCTGTGGCAGAGAAACAGAAATTCACAGTCTGCCAAAAGGGGGAAGAGCCGGCATATGCTGTGCGCTATGACGGACTCGAAAACAAATGCTATGAGTTGAAACGAAATGCGGAGGGAAATGCAGTTCTAAGCCTGGAGCCAGGTGAGGCAGCGGTCTGCCTTTTCCTGCGGGAAGAAATCCCGGCGGAAACACAGGGACAATGGGAAGAAAGTGAAAGAATAGAAAGCATATGGGAGATCTATGCGGCGGACAGCAGGGCAGAAGAGCCGGTGCTGCTCAGGCGTGGGAATTCTGGGGTGCTTGAGGATCTGAATCCATGGCTGGCGTCAGAAAAATTCAACGGCCAGATCATTTACCGAACCGTGGTATCTGCGGATCAAGCGGTACAGAGAAAAATAACCATACCGCAGCCAGTGGATGTATGTGAAATCCAACTCAACAAAGAACCGGTGAAAATGCTGATCGGCCCGCCCTACACGGCAGAACTGGAGCTTGCAGAGGGAGAGAATGTGCTGGAACTTTATTTTCCGGTGACACCGGTATATGAGAGCGGGGATGCATGGTCTGCCCTGACAGTGCTGAAACCATTTGGCCTGCAGGAAACACCGGTACTGTCTGAAAAGGCGGGAAAGGGGTCAGACCCCTCTGCAAAAGGGTCAGACCCCTTTGCACAAAAAACGGGGAAAGGAAGAGACTATGAAAACTAAAAACCAGACATTATGGTATACAAAGCCGGCAAAAGATTTTACCCAGGCGCTGCCGCTCGGAAACGGACATCTTGGGGCTATGGTATACGGGGGATTTCCCCGGGAGCGCATCTCTCTGAACCTGGATACTTTGTGGTCCGGCTGCCCGGGACATTGGCGGGGGCAGCAGAAGATCCCGCAGGAAATGCTGGGGGAGGCCAGAAGACTTTTAAAGGACGGCGCGTACTGGGACGCGCAGAAGCTGATCCAGGAGCATATGCTGGGGTGTAATAATGAATCCTATCTGTCGGCAGGGCGGCTGGAGCTGCAGTTTGGGACTGATGCAAAATACGATGCCTGTGACAGGCGTCTGCACTTGGATGAAGCCGTAACGCGGACGGTCTGGGAGTTCAAGGGGCAGAAGGTAAGAGAAGAGGTTTTTGTCTCGGCAGTACAAAACGGGATGTATATCCGGATTCATACAGAAGGCGCGCCGCTCTCAGTTACGATCTCCCTGCATACCCCATTAAAAGTGCTAAAGAATGAGGCAAAGACGCAAGGGCTGTTATTATGGGCACAGGCGCCTTCCCATGTAGAGCCAAACTATGTATCCAGCAGCGACCCGATTCTGTACGACGAAGAAAAGCCGGGCATGAAATACGGCCTTTTTATTGGGGTTAATGAATGTGACGGCCTGATCAGGGAGAATGAAGGGGAGATCTGCATTCAGGATTTTACCTGCCTGACCTTGTTCTTATCAGGTAAAACCGGATATGAAGGTTACGGAAGCCCCCTGTGCACACAAGACGAACTCTTGGTTCATTGCCTGGAGGAGCGGTGGGAACAGGCAAAGCTTACATCCTATGAGGAGCACTTCCGGGAGCATACGCGGGAACATCAGCGGCTTTATCTTCGGACTGTCCTGGAATTAGAGGGCGGGGAAGAGGCGGAGCAGCGGCCGACGGATGAGCGCCTGGAGATGGTAAGAAGTGGAAGCGTCGATTCGGGCCTTTCCGTGCTATTATTCCATTACGGAAGATACCTGATGCTCTCTTCCTCAAGGCCGCTGGACGCTATGGTACAGCCGGCGAACCTCCAGGGTATCTGGTGTGAGGACGTGCGGTCCGTGTGGAGCAGCAACTGGACCGTGAATATCAATACCCAGATGAATTACTGGATCTGCGGGCCCGGAAATCTGCCGGAGTGTGAGATCCCGCTGATTCAGATGATAAAAGAACTTGCAGACGCGGGACAGGAAGCGGCGGCGAACTTAAACTGCCGCGGCTTTGCGATCCACCACAATATCGATCTGTGGCGGCAGTGTATTCCGGCGCTGGGAGAAGTAAAGTGGGCGTACTGGCCTATGGGAGGTCTTTGGCTCACAACCCATCTTTACCGGCACTATCTCTATACAGGGGATCCGGAGTATCTGGCGGAGATCTATCCCGTATTTCAAGCATGTGCGGCGTTTATCTTAGATTATTTATATCAGGAGGACGGGGTATACCAGTCATGTCCCTCCACCTCTCCGGAAAATACATTTTATGATGACCAGGGAAGAGAATGCGCCGCCTGTGTGTCCTCCACGATGGACATTGTTCTGATCCGGGAAGTTCTCTTGGACCTGCTGGAAATCGAGAAGATCCTGCGGGGAACACAGCCAGTAAGCAGGCAGTGCCAGGAGGCCGGACATGTACTGGATGCGCTTCCGGAATTTCAGATCGGCAGCAAGGGACAGCTGCTGGAATGGAGGAAAGAATACAGGGAAGCAGATCCGGGCCACCGGCATTTTGCACATTTGATTGGTTTTCATCCCTTCAACCAGATCAATAGTGAAGATACTCCCGGGCTTGTGGAGGCTGTTAAGAAGAGCCTGGAGATCAGGCTGAATGGGAGAAAGCAGTATATCGGCTGGAACTGCGCCTGGCTGATCAACTTTTCGGCAAGGCTGAAGGATCCGGACAGTGCATGGGAATACGTGGAACAGATGTTGAAATACTCGGTTTATGATAATTTATTCGACCTGCACCCGCCTCTGGGAGAAAATGAAGGGGAACGTGAAATCTTCCAGATCGATGGAAACCTGGGAGCGGCAGCAGGGATGGCCGAATTCCTTGTTCAGTGCCTTGGCGGAAAGATTTATCTGCTCCCCGCACTGCCGAAAGCATGGAAAAGCGGCCGTGTAAAGGGAATTGGCGCACCGGGCAGCCTCGGGATATCCTTGGAGTGGGAAGAGGGGGCTCTTACAGGCGGCGGCCTGTGCGCTGGAAGAGATGGGCGGGCCGTGATCGTATGTTCCATTCCTTTTGTAATTCGTGGGGAGAATGGCGGCGCTTTGGGACGCGCCCTGCCGGTAACGTCAGGCTGGGAGGCTGAAATTGATCTGAAAGCGGGCGTAAAATACAGCATTGTCCGGGAGTATATTTGAAAAGTGCAAGTTGTTCCTGTGAAAAGTGCATGTGAAAAAGAAGGCAGCCCGATTATAATCTAATCATCAGTAAAGGAAAGGTACAGGAGAAGAAAGGAGAAGGTTATGAAAAAGAGAAGAGTAATGCCAATGCTGATGGCAGGAATTTTTACAGTATCAGCAATCCTCGGAGGATGTTCCCAGGGCGGGGACGATAAAGGTGCGGACGCACAGAAAGGTTCCGGGAGCAGTAAACAGGAAACCGATGCCAATATTTACGAGTACACCAAAGACGATCTGGACGGAAGAACCATTTCACTGGTTACTTCACAGGATTGGTGGAAAGATGGAATGCAGGCGCTGGTGGACGAATACAAAGAGGAGTTTGGTGTCAAGATCCAGGTGGAGATCCTGCCAAGCGACACCGCATCCGAGGTCATCAAATCCAAGTTTACGACAAAGGAACTCCCTGACATCATTATGAACTCCGCATCACCGGCCGAGCTGACTTACATGAACGCCTCTCAGAATCTGGAGGATCTGACGGAGGAACCATGGGTGGAAAAACTGAACAGCATCGACGGATTTGTGGACACAGACGGAAGACTTTACGGCTGCCCGCTGGCAGCACAGGATTACTGGGGTTTCTGTGTAAACCGAGAAGTGTTCGAGAAATGCGGGCTGGATATCCCGGAATCCAAAGAAGATCTTGTAGATTCTTTTAAAGTGCTGCAGGAAAAAGGTTACACACCATTTTACTTTGGCGCAGGAGATTCCTGGATGTGCGGCAACATCACTAGCTCAGGTGTCTATGCGGACAACCAGAAGGATCCCGACCTGATCAAGAAGTTTAACACAAACGAGATGAACTACGGCGACAGCGAAAGCTTCAATGCAATGCTGCAGGATTTGTATGACTGGTCGAAAGACGGCTATTTTGGAAAGAATCCAATGGCACAGTCCTGGGACGGGCAGTTTGCAGCGGTTGCAGACAATGAATGCGGCGTACTGATCGGGCTGACATCCTGGTTCAATGAGATCGATGCAAAATATGGAGAAGGAACAGCGGATAAACTGACTATGATCCCCTATTACATTGGAGAGAACGATACGATCTACCAGTCCACCAGCACACAGTTCTATATTCCAAAGGACGGGAAAAATATAGACGTGAGCAAGCACTTTATCAACTGGTGTGCAAAAGATGAAAATCTGCAGGCATTCTATGATTCCATCGGAGCGGTATCTCCGTTCAAAGATATAGAGCCAAGCCAAATGACGGCGCCGACGAAAGAGCTCCTGGACAAATTAAGCGACGGAACTTATGGCGTGCATGTATCTCACAATTCCGTGATACAGGGGCAGGATTGGGACAGCTTCTGCCAGCTGCTTCAGGAAGTGGTAATGAACCGGTATACGCCGAAACAGTTCTGTGATGAATATGACGGTATCCGTGAGGGAATCTGCCAGTCCCTTGGTCTGGAAGGATTCTAAGGAACAGCGGCATTGGGGTAACCGTTCAGGCTTTCCTGAACGGTTACATTCGGGGCACAAAAACGGGATGGTTTTTGTGCCCCGTTACTTTAAGAAAGGAAGGCTCGTAAATGAATTATAAAAAAATGTATCCCAGGTATCTCTGGATGATCCCCCTGATTATTTACACATTATTTTACATACTGCCGGGGATTCTGGGTATCTATTACTCTTTTGTGAACTACACGATCTATAACGATTCCAAGGAATTCGTCGGATTTACCAACTATATCCAGATGTTTTCCCAGAACCGGTTCCGGGTGGGGCTTGGCAATACGATCCTGTTTGCCGTACTGACAACGGTATGCAAGAACCTGATCGGCCTGGCAATGGCGGTTGCGCTGAATACCAGCATCCGTTCCAGAAATGTGCTCCGCACCATTTTTTATCTGCCGGTAATCTTAAGCACCCTGATCGTTGGGCAGATCTTCCAGGCAATGCTCCAGCCGGATACGGGGCTGATTAATCATATTCTTTCTGTTTTCAGCTCCTCGGCCTTAAGCTTTGACTGGCTCGGCAACCCGAATACTGCCATGTGGATGGTCATTCTGGTAGAGATATGGAAAGGGGCCGGCTACTGCATGGTAATCTATCTGGCAGGGCTTCAGGTGATCTCCAAAGAATACTACGAGGCAGCTTCGATCGACGGCGCAACGGCATGGACCAGTTTTAAAAATATCACGCTGCCGCTGATCGTGCCTTCTATCAGCATCAATGTGCTTCTGAGCGTAGTCAACGGACTGAAGGTATTTGATATCATCATCGCCCTGACCGGAGGCGGGCCGGGTATGTCCACCCAGGTCCTAAGTACAACCATATACTCCTATCTGGGCAGCGGCGCACTCTCCACGGGCTGTGCGGCCAATGTGGTACTGACGGTGTTTGTCATTGTAGTATTCTTTGCCCTGAATAAACTGTTTGCAAAACTGGAGGTGGATCACTAATGAGAGCACAGAAAATAAAGCGCACTGTTTTGGCGGTATTTATGTGGATACTGAGCCTGATCGTTCTGATCCCGCTGCTGCTGATTATCATCAATTCATTTAAAACCTCCGCGGAGGCAGATATCATGACGCTGAAGCTTCCGGAAGTGTGGCAGTTTGCAAACTTTGCCGTGGCGGTTGCGGAGTCCAATATTTTCAGGACCTTCCTGAATAGTGTCCTGATTACCGGCGTTTCGGTTTTGGCATCCTCCATATTGGGGACAATGGCCGGATATTCCCTAAGCAGAAACCGGGATAAGATTAACAGAGGCGTATACTCTTATTTCCTGCTTGGGCTGGTGGTTCCGGTACAGGTCATTGCACTGATACAGGTCCTGCAGAAATTCAGGATGATGGACTCTTATGCGGGGATTATATTTGTCTATATCGCAATGTTTGTACCGCTGAGCGTATTCTTGGCATACAGCTTTGTCAGTTCCGTGCCGAAAGAGCTGGATGAAGCAGCTGTAATGGACGGGGCGACTCCCCTGCAGCTTTTCTTCCACATCATACGCCCGATGCTGACGCCGGTAATCGTGACATCGTTTATTACGCAATTTGTATTTATCTGGAATGATTTCCAGTATCCGCTGTATCTGCTGTCCAGCAGTTCCAAGTGGACCATAGTCCTCGGCGTTTACAAGTTTATCGGCCAGTTTGGCAGTGACTGGAATATCGTATGTGCATACATCCTGCTTTCCTCCCTGCCGGTAGTCATTGTATATCTGGCGGGACAAAAATATATCATTTCAGGCATGGTGGCAGGCGCAGTGAAAGGTTGATAACGAATTTGCTGTGTGATATAGTGGGGAAAATGCTGCAGAAAATGAAACAGAAAGGGGATGGAACGTGATGATCAGGGTAAAACAGCTTAGTTATCAGAAAAAGGCAGTCCTGTTGTTCTCTCTTTTAATCAGTCTGCTTATCCTTATATTCCTCGCTATATACATGAACTCCCAGAGCAAATCCATCAAGGAAAAGGAACAGGACACAATGGAACAGCTTTCCGTCAGGGCGGTCACCCAGTTTGGAGAGCTGCTGGAGAATATGCACAGAATCTCGCTTGGCGTGGCTTCTGACAAGCATGTGCTCCGTGTTCTGGAACAGGCAGAAAATTATAATGGGGAGGAAAATTATTTCCAGAAATATCCCCAGGAGCGAAAGACCATACAGATGGTTCTGATGAACCTGATCGGAGAGGATTTCCGGAACCGCAGCTTCCACGTGATTTCAGCGCGTGACGACTGGCTGAATCTGGATATCTATAACGAGGCCTACATGAATAAAGAAGGGATTGAAGCTCCTCCCTGGCGGGAAAAGATGAGAGATGATGAATACATCAAGTATATTACGCCCTTTGCGGAGGATGGATACGGGCGCACGAAAGAGGAGGTCTTCTCTTATGTCAGGCAGATTCAGGATGAATACCAGAAATTGGGATATATTGATATCCAGTATGAGAAAAAGCTTCTCGATGATATTTTCACTCTGCAGATGAATAATTATCCTGTTCAGGTAGCTGTTTATCATGGAGGAGAACTGTTTTACGGGAAAGATCTAAAGAATAAAGAACACCTGGAATCCATATGGCGGGAGATGGAATTCACGGAAGAGGGGCACATACAGGAAGTAAAAGCCGGCAGCCGCAAATATCTGGTATATGGTGCGGACAATACTGCCTTTGAGATGCAGGTCTGCCTCTATGTAGATGTAAACAGCTATATGGGCGTCATCTATCAGAATCTGGCATGGATTATCGTGCTGGGCGTGATTCTGCTCTGTATTATGATTCTGCTGGTGACCCTTGTGACAGAGAATCTTTACCGGCCGATCCGGCAGCTCAGGGACAGCATTCAGCACATGAATTATGGGGAACTGGCCTTAAACCGGAATATAGAAGATACGGACGACGAGATCCAGATGCTGACCTCCGCCTTTTATGACATGCTCGATAAGATGAAAAAGTCCAGAAATGAACTGGTAGAGGCGAAGACAAGGGCTGTACGGGCCAGATATGAAGTGCTTCAGGCACAGATCAATCCTCATTTTATGCACAATATACTGTCGGTAATCGGGCTGATGGGGTATCAGAAAGATGCGCCGGAGATCATGGACATCTGTTCAGACCTCACAAAAATGCTGCAGTACACGACGGATACCGGAAATTCTACGGTACCTTTGAAAGAAGAAATAGCACATGTTGAGACCTATCTGAAATTAATGGGATACCGCTATCTGGACCGCCTGCAGGTGGACATAAAAGTGGATCTGGCGATGGAGGAGATAAGGGTTCCAAAATTCATACTGCAGCCCATCGCAGAGAACTGTTTTCAGCACAGTTTTGTCAACAGCAGGCAGAAAAAATACGAAATACAGGTTCTGGGTATGGGGACAAGTGAGGAGTGGCGGATTCAGATCCTGGATAATGGGACTGGTTTTACGGGCGAGGCCCTGGCAAAACTTAAAGAACAGTTCGCAGAAATAGATGCAAATATCAGAGAAGGAAGTTCGATTCCCGAGATGGGGATCGGTGGAATGGCGCTGGCAAATACGTATGCACGGCTGGCAATCTATTCAGAGGGCCGGATTGGGCTGGAGGCAGGAAACAGGCCCGAGGGCGGTTCCTGGGTAAGCCTGATACAGCGGACAGACCGCGGGAGTATCGAAGCGTGACATTTCATAAGGAGTACAGGGACGGAACTGTTACGGGGTGGAAAAGGAGAAAACAATGTTGATGAAGATACTGGTTGCAGAGGATGAACCGGCAATCCGACAGGGGATTATTGCTCTGATCGGAAACCTGGGGCTGTCCGTTGAAATTACAGGCGCCGCAGAGGACGGTATGGAAGCGCTGGAACTGATGGCAGCCACGAGGCCGGATGTTTTGATTACGGATATCAGGATGTCGGGGATGAGCGGCCTTGAATTAATCGGAAAGGCAAAGGAGCTGTATCCGGGAACGGAATACGTGATTCTCAGCGGATATTCTGAGTTTGAATATGCGAAGCAGGCGATGAGATACGGCGTACAGGATTATATCCTCAAGCCGCCCAGGAAGGAGGAGGTCGGCAGCGCGCTGGAAAAGATCTATACCAGGATGGTGAATTCAAAAAAAGCCGGAAGGAAGCAGAACGTATACGATTATGTGGTCAATGGGGTACAGAAAGATACCGCGCAGCTCGAGACAGAGGGCTGCTGTTTTTACCTGATTCTGTTTTCCATCGGTCCGTTTACCAATCGGACGGAAAACCTGATTCAGGTGGGAATCGGCGGCTTTTCTTCAAAAGAACTGCAGGAACAGCTCTGCCAGGGGCTTGGGGAAGGGGAGGATTGTCTGGTGTTCGATATGAAACAGCAGAACGAAAAACTGATCCTCCTTTCTGTAAAGAAGCGGGAAATCAGCCCCATACAGCGTGTGGTACTGAAACTTTCATCCTACGAGAAGAAATTCTCCATGCCGGTCCATATGATTTTGTCGGATGAAATGGATCATACCGGGCTGCTTCCCGGGACTTATGCTAAACTGCACAGAAGTCTTGCGAGGCAGGTGCTGATTGGGAAGAGTGATGTTGTATTTCTGGAGAAAGAATCGAATCAGGAGAGTGAACTGGCGCTGGATGAAAGTGAGAAATGCCAGATCGCTTCTTTGCTGGAGCAGGGGGACGGCGATGGGCTGTGCTCCCTTTTTGGGCTTTTATGTACAAAGTGGAAGAAAAAGAGGATACCGCAGATCAGCTGCGAATTCAGTGTGAAATATATTCTTATGGAAGTTTATCAGAGAAATCCGGTTCTGGAGGCCGAGGCTGCGGTCGAAGATTTATTTTACCAGGCCGAGGAGGTCATTGGGAAGGCCAGGACTTTTGAGCAGTTCGAGGAGGGAATCTGTGGGCTGTTTCAGGATGTTTTTGGCAGGATCAAAGAGGGAAAGGCAAATAAAAAAATCGAGGACGTGGTTGAGTTGCTGAAACAGCATATTTACCTGCACTACAACAGCAATTTGTCTCTGGAAAAGTTTGCCGGCCAGTTTGGCTATAATCCTACGTATCTGTCGAATCAGTTTACCAGCCTGCAGCGCATCTCGCCAAGCAGGCTGCTCACCAATATCCGGCTGGAGAAAGGGAAGGAACTGCTGTTAAATACGGATTACCTGCTGAAAGATATTGCGGAAATGATCGGGTTTCATGATGTATCATATTTCAGCCGTTTTTTCAAGGACAATGTGGGGCAGAGTCCCAAACAGTTCCGTGAAGCGGCGGGCAGAGAGAGGAAAGAATGAAGAATTATATCGAGACAGAACCACAGTTAAAGGCAATAGAGGTAAAGGATAAATTCTGGTCTTTTTATCAGGAACTAATCCGTGATGTCGTTCTTCCTTACCAGGAGCAGATCCTGAAGGACGAGATTCCCGGCGCGGAAAAAAGCGGGGCAATCAGGAATCTTCGTATTGCGGCCGGTCAGGAGGCGGGGGAGTTTTACGGACAGGTATTCCAGGACAGCGATGTATCGAAATGGCTTGAGGCGGTCAGCTACGTCTCTAATATGGAAGGAACTGGAAGATTGGAAGAAAGTGCGCGGCAGGTGATTCATCTTATGGAGCTTGCACAGGAGGACGATGGCTATCTGAACACTTACTTCCAGCTTAAGGAGCCGGAGCATAAATGGCAGAACCTACTGGAGTGCCATGAATTATACTGTGCAGGACATTTGATAGAGGCCGCTGTGGCTGATTACGAGATGTCCGGCAGGAGCACCTTCCTAAACCTGGCCATGCGCCTGGCGGACCTGATTGATTCCCGTTTCGGTCCCGGAAAAGTGCGCGGTATCCCGGGACACGAGGAGATCGAACTGGCGCTTCTGCGTTTGTGGAGAGTGACAAAGGAGCAGAGGTACTTTGATCTGGCAGGATATTTTCTTGAGGAACGGGGCACGGACCCGAATTACTTTGCGCAAGAAAAGAGCCGGAAGGCCTGGATGGACCCCACGGAGCGCAATTATACCCAAAACCACCGCCCCATCCGGGAGCAGGATACGGCCGAGGGGCATGCTGTCCGTGCTATGTATCTCTACACGGCAATGGCGGATCTGGCGGCATGGACAGCGGATGAAGAACTGAAAGCAGCCTGCGTAAGGCTGTGGAAAAATGTGACGGAAAAAAGGATGTATATAACCGGAGGCGTAGGTTCTGGCGCTAAGGGCGAGACCTTTACTGTGGATTATGACCTTCCCAACGACAGGGCATATGCGGAGACCTGCGCGGCGGTGGGACTTGTGTTCTGGGCAAGGAAGATGCTGGGGCTGGATCTTAGCGGAAAATATGCGGATGTGATGGAGCGCGCGCTGTATAATGGAGTATTGGGAGGAATGGGAAGGGACGGCAGACATTTCTTCTATGTGAATCCTCTGGAGGTTGTACCCGGCATATCCGGTGAGGTGCCCGGGTATGAGCATGTGCGGCCGGTAAGGCCAAAGTGGTATGCATGCGCCTGCTGCCCGCCCAATATAGCGCGTCTGCTCGCATCGCTTGGAAAATATGCATGGGGAGAATCAAGGGGCTGTGTTTACTCGCACCTCTATCTGGGAGGTGTTTTTCATTCCCTGCAGAATGGAATCAGCTGGAAGACGGTCACGGACTATCCCTGGGAGGGCAGGATCCAGTATGAAGTCTGTGATCATGAAAAAAGGGAGAAGAGTGCCCTGGCCGTCAGAATACCAGGGTGGTGTTCCTCCTACAGCCTGCTGGTAAATGGAAGGGAATGTACGAAGGAATATGAGGTTAAAGACGGTTATGTCTCAATAATAAGGGAATGGACTAAGGGAGATACCGTCAGCCTGCATCTGTGTATGGAGGTGAAACGGATCTACGCGAATCTTTGTGTGCGGGAAGACGCGGGATGTACAGCGCTGATGCGGGGGCCTCTGGTGTACTGCCTGGAAGAGGCTGACAATGGAACGGGGCAGAACGCGCTTCTGCTTCCGGCAGGATCTGAGATAATAGAAAGACAGAAGTCCGATGAGCTTCTGGGGGATTATATAGGGCTGGAAGCCGCCGGCCTTAGATTGAAAGGGGACAGCAAAGCTTTATACAGTGATACGCCTCCACGCGCCGGCGGGACAATGATTTATGCAGTGCCATATTTCCTGTGGGGAAACCGGACGGCAGGGGAAATGCGGGTATGGATCCGCGAGACCTAAGAAATGTGACAACGGTGCATCTGAATGTGAAATTCTTACTCATTTTGAATGTCGTACGTATTTTAGGCAATACTCCTACCAAAAAGAAAGGTAGGTATCAATATGTCTGAAAAGAAATCAAAACCAATTGACTTGAAAAATCTGGAGCCTGAAGAGAAGGTGAAGTATGAAATTGCAGAAGAACTGGGCCTTTTAGATAAAGTTATGGCAGAGGGATGGAAGTCTTTATCCTCAAAAGAAACAGGACGGATCGGAGGTCTGATTACAAAAAGAAAACGAAAGAGTTGAAAAATCTGCAGATTTTTGATACAATTGTACGACTGGGGAGAAGAAGCACAGGTGGTGTAGATGAAAGAGAAGATTAATATCTTTGATGTGGAGATTGACGGCTTCACAGCAAAAGCCGCTATGCAGGCGGCTGTGCAGTATATGCAGAGTGAATCCATCAATACGATTGAAATTATCACGCTGGATATGCTCATGCAGGAAAAGGACAATCCTGCATGGAAAGAAGATACAAAAGCAATGGATATGGTGCTTCCGGGAGAGAAAGAGATACTGGAAGCGGCGGAAGTACAGGATAGATATTTACTAAAGGATGTAGCAAATAAAGTGTTTCTTAAAATGTTCCTGCGCTACCTCCAGAAAAATCGAAAGAAGATCTTTCTGATGGTGCAGTCCGAGCAGGAGATGATAAGCCTCAAAGAGGCTGTGGAAACATACAACAGAGGAATTACGGTGGCGGGCTATGGCGCCCTGGACGTAGAAGGAAAGTCCGAGGAGGATGTCATTAACAACATCAACGGTGCGGAAATTGATTGTATACTTTCTGTACTGCCCTCACCGCAGCAGGAGGATTTTATTGTCAGAAATGCCGCGCTGCTCAATGCCCGTGTATGGCTGGGATGCGGCAGGGCTCTGGAACAGAGCTTCAGCGAGAAAAGCGGAGATGGAGTACGCCGTTTCTTTTTGAAAAAGGTATTCCGTTATCGGGTGGGAAAACAGAAGAAGGAGAATTGAGCATGCATAGATATCGGGAAAAACCCGTGTTTATAAAGTATGCATACATCGTTGTGGGGACAGGAATCGTATCTTTTGCCATCAAATGTATTTATGAACCCAACAGCCTGGTAGTCGGCGGATTTTCAGGGCTGGCTATCATCATTAAGAACCTTACGGAAGGGATTCTTCCTGGCGGTATTCCTCTCTGGTTTACGAATGCCGCCCTCAATGTGCCTGTATTTCTTGCGGCACTGAAAGTAAAAGGCAGATCATTTATCGGCAGGACCTTATTTGCAACCGCCATGGTTTCGGTCTGGCTGGGAGTTCTGCCTGAGTTTTCCTTTATTCAGGACAACCTCCTGCTGGCCGCCGTGTTCGGCGGGGCGCTGCAGGGGGTCGGTATGGGCCTGGTATTTTCAGCCAGGGCAACGACCGGAGGAACAGACATGGTCGGGGCAATTATCCAGAATTATCTGCGGCAGTTTTCCGTGGCGAAGATTATGATGGTGCTAGACGCTGTGATTGTCATAGCCGGTGGATATGTGTTTGGTATTGAACGCGCGCTTTATGCAATCATTACCATTGTGGTGGTCAACCGGATTGCGGACGCAATGATAGAAGGGGTGAAATTCGCAAAGGCTGCTTTTATTATCACAGACCGGTACGATGAAGTGGCAGAGACGGTCATGCACGGAGTGGACCGCGGACTTACCGGTATATATGCAAAAGGCATGTATACAGGGAAGGACCGATGCCTGCTCTACTGTGTGGTTACAAAGAAAGAACTGGTGCAGTTGAAGGAACTGGTGGGCAGAATCGATGAAAATGCGTTCATGATTGTGAGCGATGCCCGTGAGGTTATGGGTGAAGGATTTTTCCCCGTAGAATAAGATTTGTGAACAATGTATAATGACGAAAATATGAATTTTTTGTAAAAAATATGAGGAAATGCATAAAAAAAGTGGATTTCCTCTTTATTTTTTTGACGTTATGCATTAATATATATCTTGTATATGTACGTTCTTCACATTTTTTGATGCCGGAATTTGTGAAAAATGCACATGAATAGAGTCATAAAGCGGAGGAGAGAAAGTATGATTTCAAATCAGATACTTCAAAACACAATTGAGGGCCTTAAGAATATTTCCAGGATTGATTTCAGTGTTCTGGATACGGAAGGCAAAGCGCTTGCAGCCACATTTGAAGATACAAAGGATTATGAAAGTGCAGTCCTGTCTTTTGTGGAATCTCCGGCTGACAGCCAGGTTATTCAGGGGGATCATTTTTTTAAGATTTTCGATGAACAGCAGCTGGAATATGTTCTGCTGGCCGGCGGTGAGAACGAGGAAGTATACATGGTCGGCAAGATTGCGGCGTTTCAGGTTCAGAGCCTGCTGGTAGCATATAAAGAGAGGTTTGATAAGGATAATTTTATCAAAAATCTTTTGCTGGATAATCTCCTGTTAGTGGATATTTACAACAGGGCCAAGAAATTACATATTGACACAGAGATAAAACGTGTTATCTTTATTATTGAAACATCTCACGAAAAAGACAGCGTAGCGCTGGACAATGTTAGGAACCTTCTCGGAGGAAAATCAAAAGACTTTATTACGGCTGTGGACGAGAAGAATATCATTGTGGTCAAGGAACTTACTGATAAAGACGGCGGCAAAGAGCTGGAGAAGATGGCAAAGGATATGCTGGAGATTCTGCGCAATGAATGCGGGGAAGAACACATCCATATTGCATACGGAACCATCGTAAATGACATCAAGGAAGTTTCAAAGTCCTACAAAGAAGCAAAGCTCGCACTGGATGTGGGCAAGATCTTCTTTGACGAAAAGGACATTGTGGCATACAGCACGCTGGGTATCGGACGCCTGATCTATCAGCTGCCGATCCCGTTATGTAAGATGTTTATCAAGGAGATCTTCGAGGGGAAATCTCCGGACGATTTTGATGAGGAGACATTGACGACTATCAACAAGTTCTTTGAAAATAGTCTGAATGTATCAGAAACGTCCAGACAGCTGTACATTCACAGAAATACTCTGGTATACCGGCTGGATAAGCTGCAGAAGAGCACCGGGCTTGATCTGCGCGTTTTTGAGGACGCGATTACGTTCAAGATTGCTCTGATGGTGGTAAAATACATGAAGTATATGGAGTCATTGGAATACTAATGAGTATGAATAATTAGGAGGAGCATATGATTGAATTAAGAAATGTAACGAAGGAGTACTCTAAGGGCAATGCCGCCCTGAACGGAGTTTCCGTCAAGATTGAACAGGGGGAGTTTGTGTTCATCGTGGGAGACAGCGGTTCAGGAAAGTCTACTCTGATTCGTCTCATTATGAAGGAGTTAGATCCGACGGAAGGGACGATCATAGTGAACGGGCAGAACCTAAACAGAATGAGGCATCGTCACATTGCGAAGTACAGAAAAGGCCTGGGGGTTGTTTTTCAGGATTTCCGGCTTTTGAAAGACAGAAATATCTATGAAAATATTGCTTTTGCACTGCGTGTGACCGAGACACCGACAAGAGTTATCAAGAGGAAGGTGCCGGCGGCGCTGTCGCTGGTGGGACTGGCCCAGAAGTATAAGTCATTCCCAAAAGAGCTGTCAGGGGGAGAGCAGCAGCGTGTTGCGATTGCGAGGGCGATTGTAAATGAACCTGCTATTTTGTTGGCCGACGAGCCGACTGGTAACCTGGATCCAACAAACTCATGGGAAATCATGAGTCTGCTGAAAGAGGCGAATGAGAGAGGGACAACAGTATTGGTTGTTACTCACAACCAGGAGATCGTAAACGAGATGAACGAGCGCGTCATAACGATGAAACAGGGCGTTATCGTCAGTGATGAACAAAAAGGTGGGTATTTCGATGAGAATTAGTACATTAGGATACGTAGGAAAACAAGGGGTTAAGAATATCGGGAGAAACAAGATGTTTTCGCTCGCATCGGTTGCGACAATGTCAGCTTGTATTTTCCTGTTTGGATTATTCTTTTCTATCCTGCTGAACTTTCAGTATATCATAAAGTCAGCGGAGGAAGGGGTGGCTATCACCGTATTTTTTGACGAGGATGCCACGCAGCAGCAGATCGATGATATCGGGGAAGCCTTAAGAAGCAGGGACGATGTATCGAAAGTTAACTTTGTGTCAGCGGATGACGCATGGGACAAGTTTAAGAGCGACTATTTTAAAGACAATGCAGATCTGGCGGACGGATTTAAAAATGACAACCCGCTGGCCGGATCCGATAACTATGAAGTATATATGAAAACAGTGGAGAAAAATGATGCGAACCTCTCTGTCAGGAGCAAGTCGCTTGCTTCCACTCAGCAGGATCTTGTCAAGTTTGCCAAGGGCCTGGACGGGGTACGGAAGGTGAACAAGTCTGATGTTGTGGCAAACACGCTTTCCAGCGTAAATGTACTGGTAGGGTATGTATCCATCGCCATTATTATCATACTGTTTGGGGTATCGATCTTCCTGATCAGCAATACGGTAACCATGGGTATTACGGTGCGTAAGGAAGAGATTGCCATTATGAAATATATTGGGGCCAAGGACTTTGTCGTCCGGTCACCGTTTGTTATTGAAGGTCTTCTTATGGGACTTGTGGGCGCGATTATACCGCTGGCCCTGCTGTATGGACTTTATGGCAAGGCGGTCGAGTATGTATTGACCAAGTTCCAGATTTTGAACAATATCATTAATTTCCTGCCGGTTACAACGGTATACCGCCTGCTGCTCCCGATCGGGCTGCTGTTAGGTGTGGGAATTGGTTTTGTCGGAAGCTACTTCACTGTACGTAAGCATTTGAAAGTATAGGTGGCGCCTATGAGAAGACGAAAGAGGAGTATAATAAGTACAGTTTTGGTCATTGCTTTGAGTTTGGGCATGGTGCTCAATGTAAACGCGGCTACTGTGGATGAAGCACAGAAAAAGGCGGAGGAACTGGAGAACCAGAAAAAGGCCGCCGAAAAAGAAAAGGACTCCCTGGCATCTCAGCTTAACTCGATCATTGCAGATATGAACGACACAAAAGAAAAGCTGGAAAAGAAACAGGATGAGATCCAGAAAGCGGAAGACGAGCTCGTTCAGGCAAAAGTGGATGAGAATGACCAGTATGAAAGCATGAAGAAGCGTATTAAATTCATGTATGAGAATGGGAACTCCCAGTTATTGGAGATATTGGTTTCCAGTGACAGTATTGGGGATTTATTAAATAAAGCGGAGTATGTTTCGCAGATTTCTGCATATGATAGAGATATGCTTATTGAGTTCCAGGACGTAGTGAAAGACGTGGAAGAGAAAGAGGCTTCTCTCAAGGATGAGTATGAAGTGCTTTCGGGCCTGCAGGACGAACTGGTTGTCAAGCAGAATGAAGTTCAGGCACTGCTGGACAGCAAAAAGATACAGCTCGCCGATCTGGAGAAGCAGATCGGAGATAATGCGGCGACCCTGCAGAAGCTGATAGAGGAAGCGGAAGCAGAACGCATCAAACAGGAACAGCAGCTGGCGGCCCAGCAGGCAGCACAACAGCAGCAGCAGTCATCCGGCGGCGGGGGCAGTTATACACCACCAAGCACCACGCCTGTTGTCAGTGGAAGCGGCCAGTTTACCAATCCATGTCCGGGGGCAGTTATATCCAGTACGTTTGGATACCGGGATTTTGACGGTGCCTTCCATAAGGGGCTGGATCTTGCGGCAGGAGAGGGAACACCTACATACGCAGCGGCCGACGGTACGGTTGTGATAGCGGGATGGAGCGACAGTGCCGGGAACTGGGTAGTCATCAACCACGGCAATGGATTAACGACAAAATATATGCATCATTCTGCACTTTGCGTGACAGCCGGCCAGACCGTTGTGAAGGGACAGCAGATCGGATATGTGGGCAATACCGGTAATTCATTCGGCGCGCACCTGCATTTCCAGGTAGAATCCGGCGGCGTGGCAGTGGATCCCTTGGGCTATCTGTAAACATACAGAATAATTTCAAAGGTTGGACATGAAATATGGATCATAAAAAGAGTTTTATTAAGGGGGCGCTTTCCGGCGCCCTCATTATGCTATTAATTGTGATTTTGGGTTCCGGAGTGTGGAAGGCGGTCTCAGTCAGGATGGCAGGGGGAGAGGCAGAAGCTGCACAGATCTCTGAGGAGAGTGAGACCGATAAGAAGCTGAATATGTTAAGCAATGTCATAGACCAATATTATCTTTATGGAGATGATATAGATGAAAAAGCCATGCAGGACGGCATATACAACGGCTATGCCAGTGGTCTGGGGGATCCTTATACGGTTTACTACAATGAGGAACAGACCCGGGATCTGCTGGAGTCAACAACCGGGGAATACAGCGGGATTGGCGCCACGCTGCTGCAGAATTACCAGACCAGGCAGGTGACGATCGGCAATATCTATAAAGATTCTCCCGCGGAGGAGGCCGGACTTAAAACCGGAGATATTCTTTACCAGGTAGATGATCATGTGATTGACAAAGAAGATCTGAGTGAGATTGTGTCCTGGATCAAAGGAGAGGAAGGCACGGAGGTGGCTCTGCACGTCTACAGAGGCGAGAACGCGGAGGAGGTCGTCTGTACAGCTACCCGCCGTAAGATCGAGACACAGACTGTCGAGTATGAGATGAAGGAAGACCAGATCGGCTATCTGCGGATCCTGGAGTTTGATACAGTCACATTAAAACAGTTTGAGAATGCCCTAACCGACCTGGAAAACCAGGGCATGAAGGGCCTGGTTATTGACCTTCGCTCCAATCCGGGCGGCAATCTGGATACAGTGGTAGATATGCTGAGGATGATTCTCCCGGAAGGGACGATTGTATCTACCAAAGATAAAGACGGCAACGTTATAGAGGAAAAAAACGAAGAAGATCATGAATTCAAGAAGCCCCTGGCAGTTCTTGTAAATCAGGCCAGCGCCAGCGCTTCTGAGATATTCGCAGGAGCGGTGCAGGATTATGGCGTGGGTAAAATCGTCGGCATGACCACATACGGCAAGGGGGTTGTACAGCAGTTGGTGAATCTGGGAGACGGAACATGCCTGAAGGTGACCATAGCCGAATACTTTACGGCGGCAGGGAGAAGCATAAACAAAAAGGGGATCACGCCGGATGTAGAGGTCGAGTATGTGGCGGATCCTGATCATGAAGATGCGGATAACCAGCTGGATAAGGCAATTGAAGTAGTAACAGGGGGACTTTAGAAGGCAAGCTGTGGGTTTGGGGGGATATTGGGACGCTGAAAAACCGGGAAGCCAGCCCCACGACGGGAGCATCTATGCCATTTTAAAAATCCGCTCCGTTTACGTAAGAGGCCCTAAATAAAAAAACATAGAAAATGAAGGTCCAGCGGCATGCAACCCGAAATCTGATAATTTCGGGTCTTAGGCCGCTGCAGAATTTGACGTGATACGTCAAATTCTGCCCTCCATTTTCTATGTTTTTTTCTTAAGGGCCTCTAACGTTCACTCTAGGACTTTTAAAATGGCATAGATGCTCCCGTCGTGGGGCTGGCTTCCCGGTTTTTCAGCTGGTACATCCGACCGGAAGGAAAGGCTTGCCTGCCTGGAGGGGTCTGTAAGCGGGGACGGTGTATGAATTCGTTTGAGGGTACGTATAAGTACCGGTAAGCGGTGGAGTGGTTGTGTTATTGTTGACTTAACTATTGAAATATATGGAGATACCATACATTCTGATGAACTATATAAAAATTATTTGAAAAAACTCCTTGCAATCGAAAAAGAGCTGTGCTATGATTGTTAACAAGTTTTATCAGAGTAAACTGTGAAATGGAGAAAGGCTGTGAACAAGACTCTGATTTTCAGAAACTGACAGGAAGTTGGCGTCACCGACTGAGAGCGCCGGACAGTGGAGAAGATCAAGGGAACACTTGGGAGCTGATCAGCTGAACCTATGAGTAGGCTGGTACGTATGGCATACGTTACATGCGCAAAAGTGGGGCAGACATAGATACATTACGTTTGTCCAATGCGGGTGGTACCGCGGATTATATTACGAATCCGTCCCGGGATGCAGATGCATCCCGGGGCTTTTTGTTTATATGGGATTTCCTGTATATTTCAATTGTTTTAGTATCCGGGATGCAGTCACAAAGGAGCAGAAAGGAGAAGAAACATGGAATTTGTAACAGGAGTTAAACAGAAGGACACATTGGAATTGAACGAACTGCTGAGAGAGGGAATGACTGGGAATTGTGTCAGATTGAATGGTGCAGTCCATGCTATCCGGAATATGGGGACGGTGGCATTTGTGATTTTGAGAAAGAGAGAAGGCCTGATCCAGTGCGTTTTTGAGGAGGGAGTTTCAAAATTTAACTTGAAGGATTTGAAAGAAGCTGATACAGTCGAAGTAACAGGAATACCTGCAGAGTCTGAAAAAGCACCTCATGGCATTGAGATCAGAATTGAAGAAATAAAAGTTCTGAGTGAACCGGCGGAACCGATGCCTCTGCCTGTTTCTAAGTGGAAGCTTCATACTTCGCTGGAAGCAAAACTGAACTATCGGCCGATTTCGCTGCGCAACGTCAGGGAGCGGGCGAAGTTCAGGATACAGGAAGGCATTGTCCGGGGATTCCGTGATTTTCTGTATGGAGAGGGGTTTACAGAAATCCACACGCCTAAGATCGGCGCTAAGAGTGCTGAGGGCGGGGCGAACCTTTTCCGTCTTGAGTATTTTCACAGGCCGGCTATCCTGCAGCAGAGCCCGCAGTTCTATAAGCAGATGATGGTCGGGGTGTTTGACAGGGTGTTTGAGACGGCGCCGGTCTTTCGGGCTGAGAAGCACAATACAAAACGCCATCTGAACGAGTATACGAGCCTGGATTTTGAGATGGGCTACATTGACGGGTTCGAAGATATTATGGCGATGGAAACAGGATTTCTCCAGTACACTTTTGAACTGCTTGAGAATGACTATGCAGGGGAATTAAAAATTCTTGGAATTGAACTCCCGGAGGCGGAGAAGATACCGGCTGTCAGATTTGATGATATCAAAAGAAAAGTATCTGAAAAGTACGGGCGGGGCATAAAGAACCCCTATGATCTGGAGCCCGAGGAGGAGCAGCTGATCAGCCAATATGCAAAAGAGGAATGGGATGCAGATTTTGTGTTTGTCACCCACTATCCATCCAGAAAGCGGCCGTTTTACGCGATGGATGATCCGGCGGACCCAACCTTTACACTGAGTTTCGACCTGTTGTTTCGGGGAATGGAAATCACAACCGGGGGCCAGCGGATCCATGACTACCATGATCTGAAAAAAAAGATGGAAGCAAGGGATATGGCAGAGGAAGGAATGGAACAATATCTGAGTGCATTCAAACACGGTATGCCGCCCCATGGAGGCCTGGGAATCGGGCTGGAGCGTCTGACCATGAAAATACTGGGCGAAGATAACGTGCGTGAGACAGCACTATTTCCCAGAGACTTGAGCAGGCTGGAACCATAAAACTCAAAGGGGTCTGTCCCCTTTGAGTTTCGAAAATTACGGATGAGAAATGAGAGGGGCCTATGTCAAGCAAAAGATGTTATCTATGCGGAGGAAAACTAGTAGAAGGACGTTGTCAGGATTGTGGTCTGGACAATGCAAGAAGTGAGAGGAAAACCTACCGGCTGAACTACAGCCGGACGGAAAACAGGATAAAAGGCCGCGGAGAAGTAAAGGATACATGTGATTTTGATAACCGGGATGAGGAAGTTATGAAACGGGCGGCAAAGAAATCGAAAGATAAACCGGAAAGAAAGGCATATCAGACAAATGATTCCGGACCATCCGCTCAGAGGACCGCACATCCAGATGAGTACAAATACAGCTATACAAAGCCTGTTATGAAGCCGAGAACAGGGAAATCAACTGCAATATCTAAAAAACAAGGTAAAACATTTTTTGTGATTATCATTATTGCTTTTCTTTTAATTGCGTTTATCGGTGATTTTTCTAAAGATAAATTCAACGACGTTGAAACGGGGAGCATCCAGGTAACCGAGGAACCCGGGTCGTCAGATCCCTATGAATTTGTAAGCCGTGAATTGTCTGATACCGGTGAACATTTTGAGAATGTTCTGGAACCAGGGCTGTATATAGGCGGCATCCATGTACCTGAGGGCAGATATGATATATATCTGGAAGAAGGACAGGGGGAAGCATGCGTGGATGACTATGAAAATTCTATTTATTTATGGCAGTTTTTCGGGGATGAAGAGTCAAACGGAGATTTAAAAGAATGGAATGACGTCAGAATTTATGAGGGCGCTGTCCTGGAAGTATCGGGGGATGTCAGGCTTTTAATCGTCACAGAAAACGGGCAGACATCTGATATGAAAGGAATGAGCAATCCGCTGAAGGATGAAGTTGCGCTCACTCAGGGAAGAAAACTGACCGCAGGGGAAGATTTCCCGGCAGGGGTATACGATTTCCAGGCGGTTTCAGACTGGACGACGATCAGTTACAGTATTCCGCTGAATACGAACTATGAGGATCCTGAGTTGAACTATTTGAATAAAAGCAAATGGCTGGCGTGCGATGCCATAAATACTGTTTTCCGAAACGTTGTGCTGCCCGAAGGCTCAACCGTATGTGCGGATGATGGGGACGCCAGAATGATTCCAAGCAAGTTGATTGAATCAGAAGACTATGATTCATATTACGATGCGTATAGATATTAAAGGGGTCAGACCCCTTTGCAGAAAAGGAGGATATGATGTCTAATAAAATTTCTAAAGAAACGATTGAGTATGTCAGTATTCTTGCTAAGCTTGAACTGTCTGAGGAGGAGAAGGGAACGGCCCGGACGGATATGGAGAAGATGCTGGATTATATAGATACATTGAACGACCTGGATACGAGCGGTATTGAACCGATGTCTCATGCATTTCCTCTGCATAATGTGTTTCGGGAGGATGTTGTGACGAACGAAGATCATAAAGAAGATATTTTGGCAAATGCTCCCCAGAGGAAAAACGACAGCTTTGAGGTGCCTAAGACGATCGGATAGGAGGAAGCAGAAAATGGATATATTGAGCCTTACAGCTCTTGAGCTGGGGAAAATGATAAAAGATAAGAAAGTGACGGCAGGTGAGGCGGCGAGAGCGGCAATTGAGCGGGCAAAAGCGCTGGAGCCGGAGATACACAGTTATGTGACTCTGGATGAAGAAGGGGCAATGAGGCAGGCGGCTGAGGTGCAGAAGCAGATTGAGAATGGTACGCTTACGGGCCCGCTGGCGGGCGTGCCGGTGGCAGTGAAAGACAATCTGTGCATAGAAGGCCAGCTTACAACCTGCAGTTCCAGAATCCTGTCCGATTTTAAACCGGTATACACGGCGGAAGCAGTGTTGAATCTGAAGAAGGCAGGGGCAGTGGTACTCGGGAAAACGAATATGGATGAGTTTGCAATGGGCAGTACGACAGAAACCTCATATTATGGTCCAACGAAAAACCCGCATAATCCAGCCCATGTACCGGGCGGGTCATCGGGCGGGTCCTGTGCTGCGGTGGCGGCACAGGAGTGCTGGTTCTCACTGGGAACAGACACCGGCGGTTCTATCCGCCAGCCCAGCTCATTCTGTGGAGTAGTGGGATTAAAACCCACTTACGGCACCGTGTCACGCTATGGCTTGATTGCGTATGGCTCTTCCCTCGACCAGATTGGGCCGGTGGCAAAGGATGTATCTGACTGTGCGGCCATACTGGAGGCTGTCTCTTCATACGACCCAAAAGACAGCACGTCAGTAAAACGGCAGGACTACGATTTTACCAGTGCTCTTATGAATGATGTGAAGGGATTGCGGATCGGTATCCCTGCGGATTATTTAAAAGAAGGGCTGGACAAAGAAGTAGAAAATGCTGTCATGGAAGCGGCAGGCGTTCTGAGAGAAAGAGGCGCCATAGTAGAAACCTTTGATCTGAGTCTTGTACAGTATACAATCCCCACTTATTACGTGATAGCTTCTGCAGAAGCCAGCTCCAATTTGGAACGCTTCGACGGCGTAAAATACGGGTACCGCACGCCGGATTATGACGGGCTTCACAACATGTATAAAAAGACGAGGTTCGAAGGTTTTGGCGCAGAAGTAAAACGCAGAATCATGCTGGGGGCTTTCGTTTTGAGTTCAGGTTATTACGATGCCTATTATCTGAAGGCACTGCGCACAAAAGCATTAATAAAACAGGCCTTTGACCGTGCCTTTGAATCTTACGATGTGATACTTGGGCCGACTGCACCCACGACGGCGCCGGAACTTGGTAAATCCTTACGCGATCCGATGAAAATGTATCTGGGCGATATTTATACGGTTGCAGTCAATCTGGCCGGCCTGCCGGGGATGTCCGTACCGGTGGGCAAGGACAGCAGAGGCATCCCAATCGGAATGCAGCTCATTGGAAGCTGTTTTCAGGAGAAAACACTGCTGCGCACCGCATACACATATGAATGTGAAACAGGCAAACGGCATGAAGCGCCGGCTATGACAGGAAAGGAGGCGTAAAGGATGGCAAAGCAGTATGAGACCGTAATCGGACTTGAAGTCCACGTAGAGCTGGCGACAAAGACAAAAATCTTCTGCGGCTGCAGCACAGAATTTGGAGGCGCCCCCAATACGCACACCTGTCCCGTCTGTACCGGCATGCCAGGCTCCCTCCCCGTGTTAAATAAGCAGGTCGTGGAGTATGCCATGGCAATCGGACTGGCTTTAAATTGTGAAATAACAAGGCTGTGTAAGTTTGACCGTAAAAATTATTTCTATCCCGATAATCCGCAGAACTACCAGATCTCCCAGCTTTATCTTCCAATCGCAAGAAACGGCTGTATCGAGATTGAAAGCGGCGGCGGAAAAAAGAAGGTCCGTATTCACGAGATGCATATGGAGGAGGATGCCGGTAAACTGATTCACGATGCATGGGACGACACCTCACTGGTAGACTATAACAGAAGCGGCGTCCCTCTGGTGGAAATTGTATCTGAGCCGGATATGCGTTCAGCAGACGAGGTGATCAGTTACCTGGAAAAGCTGCGTATGATCATTCAGTACCTGGGTGCTTCCGACTGTAAGCTGCAGGAAGGCTCTATGAGGGCGGATGTGAACCTGTCTGTGAGGGAAGCGGGCTCGGATAAGCTGGGAACCAGAACCGAGATGAAAAACCTGAACTCCTTCAAGGCCATTGCAAGAGCAATAGAGGGAGAACGGGCACGCCAGATCGAGCTCCTGGAGGCAGGAAAACAGGTGGTTCAGGAGACCCGGCGCTGGGATGATAACAAAGAACATTCTTATGCAATGCGCTCCAAAGAAGATGCACAGGATTACAGGTATTTTCCGGAGCCGGATCTGGTACCGATCGTCATCAGCGATGAGTGGATTGCCGGGATTAAAGCGAAGCAGCCAGAGCTTCGCACAGAAAAGCTGGAACGCTATCAAAAAGAATTCGATATTCCGCAGTATGATGCGGAAATTATCACAGAGTCCAAGAAAATGGCGGATATCTTTGAAGCAGCAGCTGCAGTCTGTGGAAAGCCTAAAAAGGTTTCCAACTGGCTGATGGTGGAGACGCTCCGCCTGCTCAAAGAAAATAATATGGAGCCAGAGGATATCAGATTCTCCCCCGAAAACCTTGCAAAGCTGGTAAATCTGACAGAAGCCGGGACAATCAACAGTTCTGTGGCAAAAGAAGTTTTTGGGAAAATATTTGAGGAAAACATCGATCCTGAGGTCTATGTGGAGGAAAATGGTTTAAAAACAGTTAATGATGAGGGCGCATTAAAAGCAGTGATAGATAAAGTAATAGAAGCAAATCCGAAATCTGCGGAAGATTATAAGAACGGGAAAGAAAAAGCAATTGGGTTTCTGGTCGGGCAGACAATGAAAGCTATGAAGGGGAAGGCTGATCCGGGGTTGATTCATGAGTTGTTGAGGGGGAGTTTAGATTAGATGGGGGGGCGCCTGCCCGGGATATCGTGTACGGCAGCGGCGGGAATGTCTGCAGGTGCCGTACACGATATCCCGGGCAGGTTGCGTTCATCCGATCGGAAGTATAAGGTCGGTGGGGCAACTGACGGGGGAGACGGATGGGAGATGGCTTTGCGGTTTTTTAGGATAGATATGCCAAATGAATGGGTAGTGTTGGAAAATTTAAAACACATATTGACATTAATCGATGTGTTTTGTATAGTATAAATTGAACAGTAAAAAGGAGTGTTGATGAGTGAACGAGAATGAAAAAAACGCAAGGATATTCAAAGCCTTTTGCGATGCAAATAGACTGATAATTTTAGGTTTGCTGCAAAGTGGTGAGAAGTGTGCGTGTAAGTTGCTGGAAGAACTTAATATTGGCCAGCCGACTTTATCACATCATATGAAAATATTATGCGATGCGGAAATTGTTGTTGGACGTAAAGAAGGGAAATGGACGTACTATTCTTTCAATCCAGAGGGCGTCATCCGGGCACGGGAACTTCTGAATCAGATTACAACAGTAACGGGCAATACAAAAAAGTCTAGCTGCACAGACTAATGAGCCGCCAGAACAGATGGCGGCTTATATATCAAATAACACATCGATAAATTGCAATATATAAATGGAAAGGGGAGATTTTATTGGAAGTTACTCGAATGATTTGGGACTTTTTTCAAAATCAGATTTTGGGCATGAGGTGGCTTAATGAATTAATAGGCGGCGGCTTATCTGCCGTAGGGCTTAACATTGAAAGCAGAATAGGTGCCAGTATTCAGTTTTTCCTTTACGATACAATTAAAATCACAGTTCTGCTTTGTGTTTTAATCTATCTGATTTCCTATATCCAAAGCTATTTTCCACCCGAAAGAAGCAAGAGGATTTTAGGGCGTTTTCATGGTGTGGGCGCAAATATCGCTGCGGCACTGCTTGGAACAGTCACCCCATTTTGTTCATGTTCCTCTATCCCTCTGTTTATCGGCTTTACTAGTGCAAGGCTGCCTTTGGGTGTAACATTTTCATTTCTTATATCGTCTCCAATGGTTGATCTCGGCTCTCTTGTTCTGCTAATGAGTATATTTGGTTTGAAAATTGCGATTGTCTATGTTCTTGTTGGTTTGGTTATCGCGGTTGTGGGCGGCACAATTATTGAAAAACTACATATGGAAAAATACGTCGAACAGTATATCAAAACAGCAGGAAGTGTAGATATTGAAGCCCCGGATTTGACAAAACGTGATAGGTTCAAATATGCGTGGGAACAAGTAGCAGCTACTTTCAAAAAAGTATTTCCTTATATTCTGATAGGTGTCGGGATAGGTGCTTTCATTCATAATTGGATACCACAAACATGGATTGAAACTGCGCTCGGAAGCAATAACCCGTTCTCTGTAATCTTAGCTACTCTTGTAGGTGTGCCTATGTACGCGGATATTTTCGGAACAATTCCTGTTGCCGAAGCACTATTTGCCAAAGGGGCCCAACTTGGTGCAATTTTATCTTTTATGATGGCGGTTACTACTTTATCCCTTCCCTCAATGATTATGCTCCGAAAAGCAGTAAAGCCCAGATTGCTTGCCTTGTTTATAGGTATTTGTACAGGCGGCATTATCATTGTTGGTTATCTGTTTCATATATTCCATTCTTTTCTCATATAGGGTGTTTTAGAAAATATGTTGTTAGCAAATAAAAAAATTACATTAAAAGGAGATTATCATAATGGCATTATTTGGAAGAAAAAATAAAAGAGAAGGAACTGCCGCCTGCTGTGGAGGTAACTGCAATGAAGAAAGTATGGCTAAAGCCGAACAAGCAAAAAAAGAGGGGGCAAGCGTTAAAATATTGGGAAGCGGCTGCGCAAAATGCAATCAGCTTGAAGCCGCTACAAAAGCGGCATTAGAACAGCTCTATATGGATACAGCTATCGACCATGTAACCGATTTTACACAGATTGCAGCTTATGGCGTAATGACTACACCTGCCCTCGTTATTGACGGAAAAGTGGTATCTTATGGAAAGGTACTAAAAGTTGACGAAATAATAAAAATTCTGAAAATGAGTAGAGGATAATTCTTCAAAAAGGAGGTAATATAAAGTGAAGTGTCCAAACGTCAAAAAATGTGCCTGCCCAAAAAAGACCTGCCCGAATAATGGAAAATGTTGTGCCTGCGTAATTAAGCATAAAGAAACAGATAGCTTACCTTACTGTCTCTTCCCTGATAATGAAGGCGATAAAAGTCTTAGTAATTTTTATAAAATGCTTAAGACAAGATTTGAAAATGAATAGCAGTACCACATGGTGAGGCAGCGGATGAATTAGCAAGGAGTTGGGAATTTTGCAATATCCGCAGTAAATGGTAAAGCAAAAGCCAGACTCCCCGCCATCCACTCAGAGAGTATACTCCATAATATAGTCATCCATCACAAATCCATTGCCGATATCTGCTACCTGCGTATCAATGGTTTTAAACCCGAGATGGCTGTATACGGCCAGAGAGCCATCGTTGTGTTTATTACAGGTCAGCCAGATTGAGGAGAGGCCCCTCTGGCGGCAAAGGTTCTTCAGAAATTCGAATGCCTTTGTGGCCAGATGGCGTCCGCGGCAGTCTTTTCTAATATAAATTTTACTCAAAAATAACCGGCCATTCTCGGGGTGAATGCCGCAATATCCGCAGAATTCCCCCTTGTCAAAAAGCTGATAGTATTCGTAGCCATCTTTCAGCTGTGTCTTCAGTGCGGGAACAGACTGGAACTTGTCTATCATATATTCTACCTGGCTGGTTCCGATGATAGGGGTAAAATGTTCGTGCCAGATCATTTCTGCCAGTTCAGCAACTTCCTGAATCTGCCGGTCATTGTCTACTTTTAATGTTTCAAATGTTTCGGTCATAATCGTACTCCTTTTTTATGTAATTCCTGGGTGTCTACAAAATCAAGTATACCACTTTTCGTAAAATAGGAAAATAGTTTAGCACATACATCTTATTACTGCACTCTTTTCAAAAATTTCCGGGTGAAAAAAGCAATCCATAAGAAGCAGGATATTACGCCAAATGCAAAGGTAAATACATTTACTCCGTCCATCAATATTTTTCCAATCCAGAACGAAGGCAGAAAAGCCATGAAGTAAGAATAGGGAGCAGGAATAAACCATATTAAGATAAGCCCTAGGAAGCTGATCCCCATTAGTTTTGAAAGCGCAAGTCCCTCAACACGGTTTCCGGCAACCGATACAATCATCATTGCTAAAAATATACTTGTAAAACTGCTGATCAGAGAGCTTGAGAGAATGACTCCAAAAGATAGGGAGGAAAGATTGAAAGCTGCAGCAACGAGTATCGTGATTATGAATGCCCCTGTCATTGGTAAACCAATACGCGCTGCTAAATAAGAATATCCTTCTGCCGGGGTAATCTGATGAAATGCATTTAATCCTTCATCTCTCTCTTCTAGCAATAAAAATGCGGATATCATTGCCGTAAACAAGGGGGCCAGACAAATCAGCATACCGTCGGCAAGGCCATACCAGGCTGTTAAGGGGAACGAGAATTCAGATGTCAGAACTGTGTTGAAAAAAGGAATAGCAAGCTTAAAAAATATGCCTGCTAAAAATGGCGCTGGTATCAGGACAATTAGCATTCCGTCTTTTAATATTTGTTTCAGGCCAATCTGGAAGAGCTTCACGGTATGTTTCATAAATTCTTGCCTCCTTCTGATTGTAATGCATTACGAATCCGTTTATATGCTAGTACTAAAAGCACTACAAGCCAAACCGGATATCATTCTTTAAGGCGTGAAAAAATCTCATTGTAAGCCCCTCCCTGTCAATGAAATAAAGATATCCTCAAGCGTCGGTTCTTTTGAATGAATACTGGTCAGTGTCCCATTTTTCATTGCGGTTTGAAAGTCCCGGGCATCGGCCAGACTGGAAAGAGTACAAACACTTTGTCTTTCTTTTCTATTATCGGAAAAACAATATTCAACCTCTGTATCAAATCTGCTTTTACGCAAAGCGTGCGGCGAATCTATCGTTTTCACCGTACCGTCAACAATAAAAGCAACATGGTCGCAGAGTTCCTCCGCATCATGTATGTTATGGGTCGTTAATATGATGGTCTTTCCCTTCTTTTTCTGTTCCAATATCATATCCTTCAGCACCCTTGCATTTGCAGGATCCAGGCCGCTGGTGGGCTCGTCCAGAAAGAGCAGTTTGGGATCATGCAGCAATGAACGTATAAAACCAAGCCGCATTTTCATACCCTTTGAATAGCTGGAGACTTTTTTGCCGGCATCAGGGCGAAGGCCAACCTTTTCTAAAAGTTCCAATGGATCGGTTGTTCTGACGGAATAAATCGAAGCAAAATACTTTAAATTTTCGAGCGCGGTAAACTTTTCATAAAAGTTGGGAAACTCAAAATCCACACCGATATTTTCATAATAATCGCTGGTTCTGTGCCTGATCCCGTCACCAAAAACACGGACACTCCCACGATAATCGCGGAGAGTTCGTGTTAATATTTTCTGTACGGTACTTTTTCCAGCCCCGGACGGACCGAGAAAGCCAAATATTTCGCCCTGCTTTACATCAAAACTAATCCCTCGTATAGTATCTTATTAGCACTCATCTATAAAGAGTGCTAACTTTTTATTGACTTTTGAAATCCAGTGTATTAGAATATCTTCTAGGTGGTAATAAAGGCTTACGAAACAGCTATTATAATGAAAAGGAGTGTTATATATGGGAACAAAAAAAGGTAACTTATCCATTGACAGCGAGAATATATTTCCGATTATTAAGAAATGGGTATATTCTGACCACGATATTTTTATGCGCGAGCTTGTATCTAATGGCTGTGACGCCATCACAAAGCTGAAAAAGCTGGACATGATGGGGGAATATGAACTGCCGGATGATTACAAGGCAAAGATTCAGGTTATTGTTAACCCGGAGGAGAAGACATTAAAGTTTATTGATAATGGCTTGGGTATGACAGCGGGTGAAGTAGAGGAGTATATTACACAGATCGCATTCTCCGGTGCTACCCAGTTCCTGGAGAAGTATAAAGATAAAACGACTGAGGATGAGATGATTGGACATTTCGGTCTGGGATTCTACTCTTCTTTTATGGTGGCGGATGAGGTTCATATTGACTCGCTGTCCTACCAGGAAGGTGCGGTTCCGGTACACTGGGTAAGCGAGGGCGGCACAGAATATGAGATGCAGGACGGTAATAAAACCGATGTAGGTACCGAGATAACCCTGTTTTTGAATGAGGACAGCCTACAGTTTGCGAATGAGTACAAGGCAAGGGAAGTTCTGGAAAAATACTGCTCCTTTATGCCGGTAGAGATCTTCCTTTCCAAGGAAAATGAAGCGCCGTCTTATGAGACAATTGATGAGGAAGAACTGCTTGATACGGACGAAGTCGTAGAGCATATCACGGAAGAGCCAAAAGAGGGCGAAGAAGGCGAACCGAAGAAAAAAGTCAAGATTGTAAAACGCCCGGTATCCATCAGCGATATTCATCCTCTTTGGGCAAAGAACCCGAGTGAATGTACAAAAGAGGAGTATATTGACTTCTACCGCAAGGTATTTATGGATTATAAGGAACCATTGTTCTGGATTCACTTGAACATGGACTATCCGTTTAATCTCAAGGGAATTCTTTATTTCCCGAAAATCAATACAGAATACGATTCCATCGAGGGAACCATTAAACTGTACAACAACCAGGTATTTATTGCGGACAACATCAAAGAAGTCATTCCGGAATTCCTGATGATATTAAAAGGTGTCATTGACTGTCCTGACCTGCCGCTGAATGTTTCCAGAAGCGCCCTGCAGAATGATGGATTTGTGAATAAAGTGGCGGATTATATTTCCAAGAAAGTTGCAGATAAACTCAACGGAATGTTTAAGACCGACAAGGAAAACTATGAAAAATACTGGGATGACATCAGTCCATTTATCAAGTTTGGCTGCCTGAAGGATGAAAAGTTCGGTGAGAAAATCAAAGATTCTATTTTATTTAAAAACCTGAATCATAAATATTTAACACTGGAAGAGTTAATCGAGGCTAACGGCGGTTCCGTCGTAACTCCGAATGATCAGGAGGAAAAGGCAGAAGATAGTGCTGACGAAAATGAAGCAGAGAACAAGGCCGAGAATGAAGTAGAGGAGATCAAGACCGACATTTACTATGTAACAAATGAACAGCAGCAGAGCCAGTATATCAATATGTTCAAAGAACACGACCAGGATGCGATTCTGCTGACACACAACATTGATTCCGCATTTATCACTTATCTGGAGCAGCGCAACCCGAAGGTGAGATTCCTGAGAATTGATGCGGATGTGCATGATTCCCTGAAAGATGAGGTTTCAGAGGAAGAAAAGGAAGAGTTTAAGAAAACCACAGACAGCCTGATTGAAATCTTCCGAAAAGAGCTGAACAATGATAAGCTGGATGTGAAAGTCGAAAAACTCAAAGACGATAATGTAGCTTCCATGGCAGTGCTTTCTGAGCAGTCCAGACGTATGGAAGAGATGATGAAGATGTACAGCATGGGTGGTATGGATGCCGGTATGTTCGGAAGCCAGGCAACCTTGATCTTAAATGCAAACCATCCGCTTGTCAAGTTTGTTTTAGAGCATAAACGCAGTAAGAGCGTGCCTATCATCTGCAGACAGCTTTATGATCTGGCTATGCTGGCTCATAAACCGTTGAGTCCGGCTGAGATGACGGCATTTGTACAACGCAGTAATGAGATTATGATGCTGCTTACTAAGTAAGGGGGCTGGATTGGAGAAGGGGCGCCATTCCCGTCCGGCATAAGGGATTTTGCGGGACTGGATTTGGAGATTGATTTACTAAATGAAAAAAGAGCCGTGACTGGGGCAACCTGGACACGCAGTGTGAAATTCTGATGAATTTCACACTACGGGTTCAGACAAAACTGTGATTCGGAATCACAGTTTTGTCCCCAGTCACAGCTCTTTTTTCATTAAGTATATCTAATCTCTAAATCCAATTGTCCCGCAAAATCCCTTATGCCGGACGGGAATGGCTGGGTTCATCAAATTGACAGAGGATTACTTAGGGGGAGGCAGTTCGGGGACGAGAGGGGGACGGGGATGGGCTGTTTTGACTTGACCAGTCAGGAGATAGGTAAGTCTTTTGTTTTAGGAGATAGGTAAGGGCCGAATGGAGAGGTGGTTTGCATTCTTATTGCTGGAGGCTGTGGATGTGTACCTCCTTGCGTCGCAGGGGGAAGGCTGAAGTAGTGGAAGCTTAGGCTTTGCCTAAGCTTCCAGGTCGTAGGGGATTTGTTTTTGGGTGAAGAATTTTTGGATCATGGTGTCCCAGGATTTTTCGAGGGATTTGTCCATGGTGAAGGTTTTTAGGGAGGTGCCTGTTATGCATTGGAGGGTTGTGCCGTCATAGCGGATGTTGAGGTATAGGCCCTGGATTTGGTCGGGGGTGAAGTCCAGGCGGTTCTGGGCTATGAGGCGGGCGGTGTTCTGGGGGGACAGGCGGAAGATGAATTTGAAACTGAGGGGGGGTTTTCTGCCTTTGATCAGGGTGAAGCAGTACTCTCTCAGGGTTTTCCAGAGGGAGTATTCCGGGATGCTTTCTTTTTCGGGGTAAAAGGGTTTTTGGACGAAACCGTCTATTGTGAATGTGTTGAAGGTGACGATTTCTCCTTCTATGAATTGGAAGCTGTCGAATGTTTCGGATAACAGAAGGTGTGACATAAAGTCTTTGATACTGGTTAGGCGCAGTGCGATCATATTGTTTTCCTCCGCGATGATTATCAAATAAAGCCTGTTTGTTATTGTAACATAAAATCCGGGCGGCGGGTAGCAGAAAAATGGCTCTGTCAAAACAGCAATGAAAAATGAGGTGAATCAGGTGGAAAGATTGACTTTTAAGGGTAAAAAAAGTATTATAAAAAGTACGGAAACAGGATAAAGCGAAAGGTCTTAGAAACATATGATGAAAATGAAAAGACGAAAGTCGATTATATACTGCTGTGCGGCGGTCGGTTTGGTGATTGTCATTATACTTGCAGCGGAGGGAATCAACAGCCTGACCAGGAATAAGGTGGATACTTCCGAGGGCCTGGAGATTATAAAACAGGCGTCCTCAGCGGATGTGAAGAATATTGAGAATAAGATGGAAAAGCTGGAGGAGAAGGACAGAGAGAATCAGGAAGTTCAGGAGGAAATTAAGAACAGAAATTATAAGGCTGTTTTTGCGAACGCTGTAATTATGGGGGATTCCATCTCTGAGGCATTTATGGAATATGATCTTCTGAATGCTTCCAGTGTTGTGGCAAAGATTGGCGTGGAACTGGATCAGCTGGATGAGCAGATCGAAAGTGTGGCGCAGATTAATCCCCAGGTTATTTTCCTTGCCTATGGGATGAATGATATCATCGCAACCAAAGGGGATACGGATGAGTTTGTTAAGCAGTACGATGAGTTGTTTAAGAAACTTCAGGAGAAACTTCCGGATGCCAAGATTTTTGTGAACTCGATCTTTCCTGTGCAGGAACAGGAGATTGAACGCGAACCGGCTTATAGGAACCTGGATCAGTATAATGAAGCTCTGCATGCCCTGTGTGATAAGAGGCAGATCGCCTTTATCGATAATACGGAACTTGTGTCAGACAGTTATTATGAGGAGGACGGTGTACATTTTAAAGCGTCTTTCTATCCCTTCTGGCTGAACAGGATGGCGGAGGTGGCCTCACTATGATGAACAGAGAATTAAACCATGTGGAGAGCAAAAATGGGACGGGAAGCACAAAACGTCCTGGTGTTGCGGAAATCGCCAAGTATGTGGTAATGGCTGTGATTCTTGTTTATATTGTTCTGCTGATGATCTATACGAGCGGCAGTACCAAGTCTTTTGAAACCATACAGAAGGCGGTGGAGTCTGTCCTGGATACCGGGAATCTGAAAAAGGCAGAAGGACAAGGCCTGAAGCGTTATTATGGCCTTAACAGCGCGGATTATGACGGAGTGATGCTGTATACTTCCGAGAGCAGTATGTCTGCGGAAGAAGTGCTTTTGATAAAGGTGAAGAACGAAGGACAGATGAAACGGGTAAAGGAAGCTGTCGAAAAGAGAATCGCAAACAGAAAAAATGATTTCGAGGGCTATGCACCAAAGGAAGTCCAGCTGCTGGAACAGTCGGAAGTGTCTGTAAGGGGAAAATTCCTTTTTCTGGCCATAGCACCCAAAGCGGCGGAGTATAAAGAAGCCTTTGCAAAAAGTCTGTAAAATACGGGGAGAGGAAGCTGGAAAATGTTATTTAGCAGTATCACGTTTTTGTTTATATTTCTGCCGGTGACACTGGCGTTATATTTTATAGTGCCGCACAAGTTCCGGAATATAATCATGCTGATTGCCAGCCTGATTTTTTATGCGTGGGGGGAGCCGGTTTATATTATCTTGATGCTTCTTTCCATCCTGTTGAATTATGTCTGCGGACTTGACATATACCACAAGGAAGAAGATCCGCAGAAGGCCCGCAGGAGTCTCATTTTTGCTGTTGTATGCAATTTGCTGCTGCTGGGATTTTTTAAATATTATGGATTTGTGCTGGACAGCCTGAATGCCGTGCTGCCGGTGGATATACCGTACAGGGAACTTCCGCTGCCAATTGGGATCTCATTTTATACATTCCAGGCGTTGTCTTATATTATAGACGTCTACAGAAAAGAGGTCAGGCCGCAGAAGAATATTCTGTATTTTGCAATGTACATCAGTATGTTCCCACAGCTGATCGCAGGGCCGATCGTACGTTATATTGACATCGAGGAACAGCTGAAAAACCGCACGGTAACTATGCGGAAGTTTGGGCAGGGGGCCGAATATTTTATCATCGGCCTTGCAAAGAAAGTCATACTGGCAAACTCCGTGGGACAGGTTTTTGACCAGATATCGGGCCTGCAGATGGGGAGTTTTTCCGTGTTGACGGCCTGGGTCGGCTGTGTGTCTTTTGCCTTTCAGATCTATTTCGATTTCAGCGGATACTCTGATATGGCGGTAGGACTGGGGAAAATGTTTGGATTTGAATTCCGCAGGAACTTTGACTATCCCTATACTTCCTCCAGTATCACGGAATTCTGGAGGCGGTGGCATATTTCTCTGAGCACCTGGTTCCGGGAGTATGTTTATATTCCTCTGGGCGGGAACCGCTGTACGCAGTCCAGGCAGATTATGAATCTCCTGGTGGTATGGATGCTGACCGGTCTCTGGCACGGATCCGCATGGAATCTTTTGTTTTGGGGGCTGTATTATGGGCTCCTGCTCGTGCTGGAAAAGTTTGTTTGGGGAAAGGCGCTGGAGCGTCTGCCCGACGTTGTGAGGCACATTTATTCTATTGTGCTTGTCATGATTGGGTGGGTCTTTTTCTTCAGTCCGAGCCTCGGCTATGCACTGCGATACCTGAGCGCGATGTTCGGAGCGGGGGCAAGCGCGTTTATAGATAAGCAGGCTCTTTACTTTATACTGACCCATTGGCTCCTGTATGCTGTTGCAGTTCTGGGATCCTCCGCAGCCGGATATTCACTGATCCGGAGGTTTGTCGGGGTTTTTGATGATAACAGGGCAAAGAAAACGGCGGCAGGGATCGTGTACATCGGAATGTTTTTGATCTCCATAGCATATCTGGTGACGGAGTCATTTAATCCATTTTTATATTTTAGATTCTAGGTGGGAATATGAAGAATAACAGAAGGAAAAAGAAGCGGTGGGTTGATGGCTTTATTGGAAAAGCATTTATCATCTGCCTGCTGATACTAATATTAGGTAATCTGCTCGTTCCGGATAAGAAAAAGTCTGACGAGGAGAACCGCATGCTGTCGGAAAAACCAAAACTGACAATAAGCGCACTGACATCGGGCAGCTATATGGAACAGTATGAAAACTATCAGTCCGACCAGTTTATCGGACGGAATATGTGGCGGAAGCTGAAGGTTACGCTGAACCGGTTTGGCGGAAGCAAAGAAGAAAATGGTGTATTTATTGGTAAGAAGAACCAGCTTCTGGAAGATATTGCGGTGCCGGATAAAGATTTGTTAAACAGCAATGTGGCGGCCATCAAGGCATTTTCAGAGCGCTACAGCGATATTCCGGTTACGATGCTGCTGGTTCCGGATGCTGCAAACATACTCAGCAGCAGCCTGCCTTCCCTTGCCACGGTTGCGGACCAGAGTACCAGCATCGGCCTTGTAAAAAAGGAACTGGGAGACTCTGTACAGTGGGTGGATGCGGTTAAGGCTCTGAATAAGCATAAGGATGAAAAGATATACTATAAGACAGACCATCACTGGACAACACTGGGGGCATTTTACGCCTTCCAGGAGGCGGCGGGGAAGCTTGGCATCTCGGCGGATGTCTCAAGTGTGTATGCGTCTTATCCGGTAACGACAGACTTTAACGGGATTCTGGCGGCAAAAAGCGGCTGCCGTATGAGTGTCAGGGAAGAGATCGACATCTATGTGCCGAAAGACACAGATAATGACGTGACAGTGAATTATGTAGACGAACAAAAGAAGACCACCTCTCTGTACGAAGCGGATCAGCTGGATACAAGAGATAAGTACGCCTTTTTTCTGGGCGGCAATACCTCGGTGATCGATATCAAAACCATGGCGGAGAACCGGGACAGGCTGCTGGTGGTTAAGGATTCTTACGCCAATTGTTTTGTACCGTTTCTGACGCCTTATTTCCGGGAGATTGTCATGATTGACCCAAGGTATTATACCGGAAATATCCAGGATGCTATGGAAACATATCAGATTACCGATGTGCTGTTCCTCTACAGCGGCAATACATTTTTCCAGGATAATAACATAAGCGGAGCGTTGGGCAGTGAGCAATAAGATCAAACAGGAATTTATGAGAAAGAAGGAAGCGGTCAGGCTGAATAAATATTTGAGTGAGGCCGGGGTCTGTTCCAGAAGAGAAGCCGACCGCCTGATTGAGAGCGGCAGGGTAAAGGTTGACGGGAAGACAGCCGGCATGGGCATGAAGGTATTGCCCGGCCAGGAGGTGCGCGTCGGCCGTAAGGTGGTATCCCGCAGCGGGGAGATGGTTGTGCTGGCAGTGAATAAGCCTGCAGGAATCGTCTGCACGGAGGAGCACAGAGAGCGGAACAGTATTGTAAGGTTTTTAAATTATCCCGTGAGGGTTACTTATGTCGGGCGTCTGGATAAGGATTCCAGGGGCCTGCTTCTTATGACCAACAACGGGGACATCATCAATAAGATGATGCGTGCGGGAAACCGCCATGAAAAGGAATATAAGGTGACAGTGGATAAGGCAATTACGCCGGACTTCCTGGAAAAGATGTCCGCAGGCGTGCCGATTCTGGATACGGTCACAAGACCCTGCAGGGTGCAGAAGATCGGGAAGTATACATTTACCATTATACTGACCCAGGGGCTGAACAGGCAGATCCGAAGGATGTGCGAGGCACTGGGATATGAAGTGAAAGATCTGGTGAGAACCAGAATTATGAACATAGAATTGGGAAAGCTAAGAGAAGGAGAATACCGAAAACTGACGGACCGGGAACTGGACTGTCTCTATGAACAAATCAGGGATTCCTCCAATGAAACTGTGATCAGCTAGAAAACGCCGCCCGGGATAGGGGGGAGTATATTATAATGTAAAAACAGGCAGGAGAGTATTTATGGCAGACAAGAAGAAAAGAATGCAGGAGCTGGTAGAGCTCCTGAACCGTGCGCGCCGTGCATATGAGCAGGAAGACACGGAGATTATGAGCAATTACGAATACGATAAATTGTATGATGAACTTCTGGGACTGGAACAGGAATTGGGAACAACTCTTGCATCCAGTCCTACCATTAATGTAGGGTATGAAGTGCTCAGCGAGCTTCCGAAGGAGAGGCATGAGCGGCCCATGCTTTCGCTGGATAAGACGAAAGATGTGGAGCAGCTGAAGGCATTTCTCGGAGAGAAGGAGGCGGTGATCTCCTGGAAACTGGACGGCCTGACAATCGTACTGACCTATCGGGATAAAACGCTGGTCAAGGCAGTCACAAGAGGCAATGGGGAAGTCGGGGAAGTGATCACTAATAATGCGAAAGTATTCAAAAATCTTCCCATAAACATTCCCTACGCTGGCGAGCTGATCCTGAGAGGAGAGGCCGTGATCGGGTATCAGGATTTTGAAAAGATCAATGCAGAGATTGAGGACGTGGATGCAAAGTACAAGAATCCCCGGAATCTCTGCAGCGGCTCTGTACGCCAGCTGAATAACGAGATTACGGCGAAGCGCAATGTCCGGTTTTTTGCATTCAGTCTTGTGAGCGCGGAAGGAGTGGATTTTCATAACTCCCGGGCTGAACAGTTTGACTGGCTGGAGAAACAGGGATTTGAAGTGGTGGAACACCATCTGGTTACAGCGGAGACGATTGAGGAGCAGGTAGAGTGGTTTGCACGGCAGATTGCGGAAAATGATTTTCCGTCGGACGGGCTCGTGCTTGTGTACGATGATATTGCCTATGGGCAGTCGCTGGGTGCAACCGCAAAGTTCCCAAGAGATTCCTATGCCTTTAAATGGGCGGATGAGATCCGTGATACGAAGCTGCTGGAGATTGAATGGAGCCCTTCCAGGACAGGATTGATCAATCCGGTTGCCATATTTGAGCCCGTAGAACTGGAGGGGACTACGGTCAGCCGTGCCAGCGTGCATAATCTCAGTATCATGGAAGACCTGGAACTGGGCGTCGGTGACCGGATCCAGGTGTATAAAGCCAACATGATTATCCCGCAGATAGCGGAAAACCTGACCCGAAGCGGTGTAAAGGGCATTCCGGATGCCTGTCCCGTGTGCGGGCATGATACCAGGATATCTATGGAAAATGACACCAAAACGCTGTACTGCACAAATCCGCTCTGTCAGGCGAAGCAGATCAAATCCTTTGCTCTTTTTGTCAGCAGGGATGCCATGAATATGGAAGGACTCTCAGAGGCAACGCTGGAAAAGTTTATAGCAAGGGGGTTCATAAAGGATTATACAGACATTTTCCATCTGGACAGATACGAAGAAGATATCAAAACAATGGATGGATTTGGTGAAAAATCCTATGTCAATCTGATCAACAGTGTGGAAAACTCCAGGAATACAACGCTGCCCAGACTGGTATACAGCCTGGGAATTGCTAATATCGGACTGGCGAATGCAAAAATGATCTGCAAGGCCCTGGACTATGATCCCGGAAGGCTGACAGAGGCTACGGTCGAGGAATTGAGCGAGATTTCAGGAGTGGGCGGCGTCATAGCAAAGGCTTTCGTGGACTATTTTGCAGATCCTGTACACAGGGAACTCTTGGAAAGGCTTCTCAAAGAAGTAAAGATTCCAAAGGAAGAAATACAGGCCGGGGCACAGGTTTTTGAGAATATGAATTTTGTAATAACAGGCAGCGTGGAACATTTTGCCAACCGGAATGAGGTGAAAGAGGTGATTGAGTCCCGGGGCGGGAAAGTAACCGGATCCGTTACCTCAAAAACAAACTATTTGATTAACAACGACGTGCAATCTGCCTCCTCCAAAAACAAAAAAGCAAGGGAGCTGGGAATTCCGATCATATCAGAGGAAGAATTCTTAAAAATGCTCGAATAATAAGGGCTGGTTTAGAAAAAGTTCATTTGTAAATCACATAGAACTGCGTTATAATCATTTAGAAGGAATGTGAGAAGGTACAGAGCCTCCAGAGACCCTGTACGAGGGAGTAATGCGTAAGTGAAAGAAGGGAGAGCTATGTCAGATAAAGATTTTGTCATTATAGATGAAGAGGACCGCAAGGAGGATGGAAAAGACAGCACCATTGTGGAGGAGAAGAAGGAGACATCCGTGACTGCCCAGGGAGAGGACAGCGGGGATGATGATGAGTATGAAAAGTACTGCCTGATGTGCCATCGTCCGGAGAGCGTTGCCGGGAAGATGATTGAACTTCCCAACCACATCACGGTATGCCAGGACTGTATGCAGAAGAGCTTTGACGCAATGACCAATGGCGCCATTGATTACAGCAAGTTTATGAATGTGCCGGGCGTACAGTTCATGAAGATGTCAGACCTGGAGGACAAGATTCCGAAGAACCAGAAGGTGAAAAAGAAAAAGAATAAACCAAAAGAAGCACCGAAGATCAATATCAAAGACATTCCGGCTCCGCACAAGATCAAAGCGCAGCTGGACGAGTATGTGGTAGGCCAGGAATATGCGAAGAAAGCAATGTCTGTGGCTGTTTATAACCATTATAAAAGAGTTGCAACGGACAGCATGGACGAGATTGAGATCGAGAAGTCCAATATGCTGATGATCGGGCCTACCGGCAGTGGTAAGACCTATCTAGTGAAGACGCTGGCCAAGCTTCTGAATGTGCCGCTGGCGATTACGGATGCCACCTCTTTGACAGAGGCAGGTTACATAGGCGACGATATTGAAAGCGTCGTATCCAAACTGCTGGCTGCCGCAGACAATGAAGTGGAGCGGGCGGAGCAGGGGATCATTTTTATCGATGAGATCGATAAGATCGCAAAAAAGAGAAACTCCAGCCAGAGAGATGTGAGCGGCGAGTCTGTACAACAGGGACTGCTCAAGCTTCTTGAAGGCAGTGAGGTCGAAGTGCCTGTGGGGGCAAACAGCAAGAATGCCATGGTTCCGCTTACGACCGTGAATACAAAGAATATCTTATTTATCTGCGGAGGGGCGTTCCCGGATCTGGAAGATATTATTAAGGAGCGATTGTCCCACAAGACATCCATGGGATTCAACGCTGAACTGAAAGACAAATACGAGCAAGATGAGGATATCCTGTCCAAGGTTACGATGGAGGATCTGAGGACATTTGGTATGATCCCTGAGTTTATCGGGCGACTGCCTATCATTTTCACACTGAAGGGCCTGGATCGGGGGATGCTTGTTAAGATACTGAAGGAACCAAAGAATGCGATCCTGAAGCAGTACAAAAAGCTGCTGGCACTGGATGAGGTTAACCTGGAATTCGACGAAGGGGCACTGGAAGCGATTGCCGAAAAAGCGATGAAAAAGAAGACTGGTGCAAGGGCCCTGCGTGCAATTATAGAAGAGTTTATGCTGGATATTATGTATGAGATACCGAAGGATGATAATATCGGACAGGTAACCATAACGAGAGAATACATAGAAGGAACGGGAGGACCCATTATACAGCTCAGGGGACAGGAGACACTGCTGCTGAGTTAGTGAGTCATCTGTCTGTCCCGGAAGGAGTATACAACGCCGGCGGGGATGCCTGCAGGTGGTTATGGGCACCGGCCGTTCGGCCTGTTGTCTGTAAGGATGCAATAGAAAAATCTGATGGAACCGACGACATGCAGCCTCAAATCTGATGATTTGGGGCTTTCGTTGTCTCAGACTTTGCCCGCTGCGCCTACGTTCAGCTTAACAGCAAGCTACTTATTATTCGATGTACTAGACATTTCATACATCCAAAACCATCGGCACATTTATATGTAAAGTAAAGAATGCACAATTTTGACGTGAAATTTGATCGAATTTAACGGAAATGCTTGAAAATCTTATGAGAAGGGTGTATTCTTTTATCTGTTCGGGATAATTTAGTGTGAGAAATGTGAGGAGAAAAATATGAGCGGCTACAGGTTTTTACTAGATTTGGCTATTATTCTGTTATTCACGAAGGTTCTCGGGCTTTTGACCAAGAAGGTCCAGATGCCACAGGTGGTGGGGGCGCTTCTGGCCGGGCTTTTGCTTGGGCCGGCAGGAATCGGGATTCTTGAGGAGACTTCTTTTATTCAGGCTTTGGCTGAGATTGGAGTCATTGTACTGATGTTCTGCGCCGGTATGGAGACAGACATTAAGGAATTGAGGGCGAGCGGGAAAGCGTCTCTGGTGATTGCACTGTGCGGGGTTATTGTTCCGCTTCTGGGGGGATTCGGCGCGGCTTATATTTTTAACAGGCCGGGGATGATTGCTTCGGATGTTAACACGAGTGTTCTTTTGCAGAACATTTTTATTGGGGTAATATTGACCGCTACTTCAGTAAGTATTACTGTCGAGACGCTGAAGGAGTTGGGAAAACTGAAAACCCGCTCTGGCAACGCAATTTTAGGGGCGGCTATTATAGATGATATTCTTGGTATTGTTGCGCTGACTATTGTGACAAGCCTGGCAGACTCTTCCGTAAAGATCGGTACGGTTATGCTGAAAATTCTTGGTTTCTTTGTCTTTGCTGGTGTGGTTGGCTTCCTCTTTTACCGCCTGTATAAAAACTGGGTGGACAAGGCCAGGAAGGAATTGCACCGACATACAATCATAGCATTTGTGTTCTGCCTGCTGATGTCTTATATTGCGGAAGTGGTATTCGGGGTTGCAGATATCACGGGTGCGTTTATTGCAGGCCTGATTATTTCGAATGTAAGGCGTTCTACATATCTGGAAAGTAAGTTTGATACGATTTCCTACCTGCTGCTGTCACCGGTATTTTTTGCCAGCATTGGACTAAAAGTTGTACTGCCGGATATGTCGGCTGCGATTGTAGGATTTGCAGTTGTTTTGACAATTGTGGCAATTCTCACGAAAGTAGTGGGGTGCGGTTTGGGCGCAAAGCTGTGCGGATATCAGAATTACCAGGCCAGGCGGATTGGTGTGGGTATGGTATCCAGGGGTGAGGTTGCACTGATAGTGGCGAGTAAGGGCGCTGGCCTGGGGCTGCTTGGTTCGGCATTTCTCGGACCGGTGATCATCGTTGTGGTGGTTACGACGATCATTACTCCCGTACTGCTGAAGATTGTATTCAGGCCGGGTGCGGCAGCGGCTCAGGAGCCTTCGGTTCCTGAAAATGAGATGGTTACAAGCTATTATGAAAATGTTGATGAGATACGTGGAGAAGGACGCTGATTAAGCGTCCTTTCTGTTTTTAAGGAGACTGTAAATCGGCAGATAGACTGCCGGTTTTAAGGCAGATTTCTGAATCTGCGTATCGCTTCAAATGTATTAAACAGGTTCAGCTGCCCGTATCCCCATTCCCTGTTTGGAAACGTCATATTTGGCGGGCGCACGGCTCCGATAAGCAGAATGCTCTTAATCTGGTAAGAATCAATCCGCGGGCTGCCCAGCTGGTAAATAACCCATTCCACAAGCAGTGCGATGGCGCCTGCAGAAATGGCTAAAGATATGCTTGAACCAGAGCGGACGGCATAGCGGCCTCCGGGAAGCGCCCCTTTTATGTTGATGCCCGGAGCTGTGAGATCCGGGTTGATCTGTTCGTATCTTGTGTATCCTCTGCCGGAACTCAGTGCGATACTGTTGTTGGATCCATCATAATAGGAGACAACAATTGTGCTGATCGTGTTGCCGGGATTCGTCAGCGTATAGTACGGATCTGCGTTTAAGAAATAGACCTCGCCTCCTATAAATTCTTTCACAGGCAGCCAGATATGGAACCGTCCGTCTATGGTCTGCACAGGGGTAACGTTTACCTTCCATATGCCGGGAACAGGCGACTTGAAGCTGAAAAAAGCCAGTTCAGACGTGCTTCTTTCTACGACGAGACGGTAACTGACAGTGACCTGCGTCCTTTCAAATATGAAATTATACTCGGAGCTGGCGTTGGTTTCCATGATGACCGGCGTGGTTGTTTCTCCAGAGGGGGAGGTCAGGGTGATGGACAGTACATTGGGAGTATCTGCCCATAATTCCATTACAAAGCCGGGGACATTTTCTCCAACCCGTATCTCCACCGAATTAGCAGACCCCCCATTGTGTATTTCGTAAGAATAATGGTGCCTCTGGTCGGCCTCATTTCCCCCGCCGACGACGGGAATGCGGCTGTTAAGAATACTGTATCCCTCCAGAACCTGAGAAAGCGGTGTCAGGCTGATATGCCCGCCCAGGCTGGTGCCCAGTGCAATGCACAGCACAAGCGGCATGTTTTGGGCTGAAGCCAGTTCGCTTAAGTAACGCAGGCCAAGCAGGATATCGGTATCCTGGTAACAAGGAACGGTAGAAGGAATAAAATAATAATCCCGTAAGTATTGTTTGGCCTGCTTCAATTTGACAACGCCGATTGTGCATTCCGGTGCGGCTCCAATAAATTGCTCCTCAGGGTTTCCACTGCCTGCTGAAATACTGGCGATGAAGGTGCCGTGTCCTGTCTCATCCACCGACGGCACTACTGACTGGGGATCGTCGGACTGTAGCGCCTCATTGATCATTTCTCTTGTGTATTCGGTTCCGTAGGAAAAGTTCTCCGGCGGCGCGCCGGACTGCACTGTCTGGTCCCAGATCCCGGCAACCCTGGTTGAGCCGTCCAGGCCGCGGAAAATGGAATTTGCGTAATCAATTCCCGTATCTATGAATCCGATCATGACATTGTTCCCTTTCAGCTGCAGGGTGGGATAATTCTGAATTGCCAGAATACCGGACTGATTCAGCGCCTCCATACTCAAAAGGGAATAGCATTTGGGGATGGATAGATATGTATATCTTCCCAGGTTGACCGGATCAGCCTGTATAGCGGAGGCATAAATACACCGGTACCCAAAATCGGCTTCCTGCTCGCATAACTGGTCCCGCGGGACGTTTGCCAGAGGCTGAGGAATTGCATCGAATATGACAAAATCACGGTAATCTTCAGACAAAATGCGTTCTCTGCATATATTAGGATCCATTTCAAATATCCATTCTGTTTTTTAATATGTATATGAACATCCGATAGCAGAATATGCGGGGATCTTATAGGGATGCTATAATCAGGATCAGTGCTTAAAATAATATTAAATAAAAGGAAATCGGTTGAAGTTGGCATATTATGGGGTATAATGTATATAAATATGAATCCGTATGTGACAGGATTTAAATACGAAGGGAGATATACAGATATGAAATCATTTTTTGAGGACTTGGGCAGAAAAATCGGTGAAACAGCGGAAACAGTGACAAATAAAGCGGGGGAGGCAGTAGAGGTCCAGAGGCTGCGCAATCAGATCAGGGCGCTGGAACGTGGCAATGAGAGAGATTATGCTGAACTTGGGAAGATGGTTTATAACCATTATAAAGACGGCGAGGTAGTGGATTCAGAGGCCATCGGTATCTGTGATGCGATTCAGAACAGAGAGGAAAGCATCGGTAAGTATGAGCAGCAGATTTCGGATGTGAAAGGTGATGTTACCTGCGGAGGATGCGGTAAGTCAGTGGCAAAGGATATGGCGTTCTGTCCACACTGCGGATCAAAAGTTCCGGAGCAGGCTCCGGCTAAGGAGGGGGACTATGCAGACGCTGTGAAGGAAAAAGTCGTGGATATGGCCGGGAAAGTGAAAGAAAAAGCAGAAGCCGCCGCTGAAACCGTGAAGGAAAAGGCAGAGAGCACTGTGGAGTCCATAAAAGAAAAAGCAGGTACTACAGCTGAAAATGTGAGAGATAAGACGGAAAAAGCGGCAGATACTGCGAAAGAAAAGACAGAGGATGCAGCAGATACGATAAAAGAAAAGACAGTAAATGCAGCAGACACGATAAAAGAAAAGACGGAGAATGCGGCGGATACCGTAAAAGAAAGAACCGCGCAGGCTGCTGATGCAGTGAAGGAGAAGACCGCTGAGGCTGCCGGTACTTTAAAGGAAAAGGCAGAGGATGCGGCCGAGGCCGTCAAGGAAAAGGCAAAGGAAGCGGAAGAAAAAATAAAATCCATGACTGAAGAGTAGGGGGGAGCCCCATGATTATTTTGGTTTTAATGAGTCTGACGCTGAGCCTTGCGCTGATTGATATTGCGATAAAGTCTTATGTGGAAGGATATATGAATAAGGGCGAAGAGCGCACCGCATGTAAGGGCAGGATTCTGATCCGGAAGGTATATAATAAAGGGATGTGCCTGAACCTGTTCGAAGACCATCAGGACTTTGTGAAGGTATCCTCTGCCATCGTGACGATGCTGCTTACGATCTATCAGTGCATTACACTGGTCAGAAAGAGACATTACCTGAAAAAAGCGGGTCTGTCCCTGATGACAGCCGGAGCGTGGAGCAATACCTTTGACAGATGGATACGCGGCTATGTGATTGATTACGTTGGCTTTAAAACAAAATGGAAAAAAATCACCAGGATTACGTATAATCTCGGTGACTTTTTCCTGGCTACGGGGGCCGTGCTTATGATGCTGTCTTCGGTGTTTCATTTTAAGAAAAGAAGGAACTGATCTGTCCGGCAATGATTTCCATAAGGCGGGTACGGGATTCCACGCTCGCCCAGCCAATGTGGGGCGTGATGAGCAGCCGCCGGCTGTCCTGGATGGAACGCAGAGGACTGTCTTCGGACATGGGCTCTCTGGCCAGGACATCCAGGCCGGCGGCAGCGATCTGGTTCTGGTTTAGTGCGGCGGCAAGCGCATATTCCTCCACAATCTGGCCACGGCCGAGGTTCAGGAAAATCGCATGGGACCGCATTTTACGGAAAGCGGCCTCGTCCATCAGCCTTTCGGTATACTGGTTCAGAGGGGCATGTACGGAGACGATATCCGAGGACGCGAGGAGTGTCTCAAAGTCCACCTGCGAATAACCGGGCTGCGGCTGCGCGCCGGACGGGGAACAATAGATGACATGGGCGCCGAAAGCCTCCGCAATGGATGCCACCCTGCGGCCGATATTGCCCAGCCCGATGATACCCCAGGTCATTCCCTGAAGTTCATGGAAAGCCTCTGCAAAATGAGAGAATGAGGTGTCATTCACATAGCGGCCGCTTTTTACATAATTGTCATAGTAACTCAGTTTTTCCAGCAGATAGAAGAGCATGGCAAAGGTATGCTGGGCGACGGATTCCGTAGAATAGTCTGCAACGTTGCGCCAGGCAATGCCTCTCTTTTCGAGATATTTTTTATCCAGAACGTCCGTCCCCGTGGCCGTCACACAGATAAGCTTCAGGTGTTCTGCGGTGTGGATAGTCTGTTTGTTGATGGTGATTTTGTTTATAATGAGGACGTCTGCATCCTTCACACGTTCCGGTACTTCTGCGGAGGTGGAAAAGGGGTACTTGACAACTTCACCTAACTGGTCAAAACGTGAGAGGTCAATATCCTCCCCGATTGTTTTTGCATCCAGAAATACAATTTTCATAGTAAGCTCCTTTCTTTTTGCGGATGGTCTGTATTTAAACTCTGAAATTCCTTTTGTTACAGAAAAGAAACAGGTTCGTACGGCGAATGTACCGCAGAGCACGGATCGTAACACTATTATTTAACAGTTTTTGGGAGAAGTCAATATCCGGGGTGCAGCAATGGGAAAATGTGCTATTATAAATACGATAACTGGGAAAGCAGGTAAGACAAATGATACAGGATATTGCACCACACCAATACGATAACGGGTACAACCCGGTTCCCCCGGACAGGGACAGTATTGCCTTATATTATGAGGAACATACCGCATTGATAAAGAATACGGCGGAGGGAATTGAATTCCCGAGATTTGCAGATCTGGAGCGGCTTAATGAGGAGATATACGAAGAGTATACATATTTATTTTCCATAGATGAAGAACGCTACTATCTGGTAGAGGAGATCAACAGAGAACGGCTTTCAGCATTTACCATGGAGAATACGGAGATTTTCCGCAGGGCAGATCCTCAATACCGCGCATTTGCGGGGATAACCGGATATCAGCTGTATAGCTGGTACAAGAATCACAGGTATTGCGGGCACTGTGGTTCGTCGATGAAAAAAGATAAGAAAGAGCGGATGCTCTATTGTGAAGAGTGCCATAATATGGAGTATCCCAAGATATGCCCGGCGACGATTATCGGCGTGACCGACGGCAACCGGCTGCTGATGTCCAAATATGCCGGAAGGGCATATAAAAAATACGCACTTCTTGCAGGCTTTGTGGAAATCGGGGAGACCGTGGAGGAAACCGTGAAAAGAGAAGTCATGGAAGAGGTGGGGCTGAAGGTAAAGAATGTCAGGTACTATAAGAGCCAGCCATGGTCGTTCAGTGACACTGTGCTGATGGGTTTTTACTGTGATCTGGACGGAGACGATTCCATTACGCTGGATGAGGAAGAACTGGCCCTGGCAGAATGGTTTGAGCGGGAGGAGATTCCTGCGGGCCCCCAGAGAGACAGCCTGACAAACGAAATGATCATGAAGTTTAAAAATGGTGAGATTTAGGAGGAAAACAAGATGAGAGCAGAATTTGATGACAGCTTAGTAACAGGAAATGATATGATTGATTCACAGCACAAAGAACTGATTGATAAGATCAATAAGCTTCTGGAAAGCTGTGAGAGCGGAAAGGATAAGCTGGTGGCAATTAAGACGCTGGATTACCTTGCAGACTACACCGATTTCCACTTTTCAGCGGAGGAGAAGCTCCAGGAAGAGATTGAGTATCCGGGAATTGAAGAACATAAGAAGGAGCATGAGAAGCTCAGAACAGTTGTAAAAGAACTTTACGAGATGCTGGAGGAAGAAGAAGGGCCTTCCAATGCTTTTGTGGAGCAGGTGAATAAGAATGTGATTGAGTGGCTCTACAGGCATATCAAAGGGTTCGACAGATCGGTTGCTGAGTATAAATTCATGACGGGAAACAGTGAGCGTCTTTAGGGAAAAAGCTGTTTGAAAAAGAGTCTTGCAGAAATGCAGGACTCTTTTGGCGTTTGCGGAGAATGAATTTTGGAAAGATAATTCTATGTATGACAGCAGCTATTTAGGGGAGATTAAAACACGATATACTTTACTGCCGCATATATTAGGGTAACCCCTAATATAAAAAGGTATGACAGAGTATGGAAAATTATGCAGTATTATCTATAGAGACACATTTATTTTTTTCTAGAATTATGAAGGAACACAGCCTATTCCTTGAAGCGGGTTTCCCGTGCGTGGATAAAACATGGATTCAGAGAGCAGACTGGTTCAGACAGCAGTTTGAGAACTTGTTAAGAGATACAGTGCGTATTAGCAGTAATCGGGTCAATAGAATAATTTTGAAGTCCGGTGAGCTGGCGACAGAATTTACAGTACCGGCCGAGAGGCAGACGGAATACCTTAGCGGGATATCTATTGACAGTAGGATTACCTTGCAGGAATTTAATATCCGCCCGGGTTTTAATCTGCATGAGGGCAGGGATGCCACCAAGGCGGTCCATGCTATCAATAACAGAGCACTGCAGCTTTTAGACGGACTGATTGCATTTAAAGAAAATATATTGGACGAAGTCAGCAGGGGGGCATTGTTCAATGCAAATTACCCCCTGCTGATCGAGCATATTCTCAGGGAAGCTAAACTATACCGGGCTACAGTGGTGGAATTATTGAATGACAGGCAGCTTTCCTATAAAAATTTGAAAAAGACAGAAGAATTCTGGAACAGGATCATGATGGAGCACGCTTTATTTATCCGGGGATTGCTGGATCCTTCGGAAGCAGAATTAATTGTAACAGCAGATAAGTTTGCGATGGAATATAAAGAGCTTTTGGAAAGGGCAAGACAGCAGGATTGCCGGGCGGCGAATGGTCTGGCCAAAGCATCATTAAGCGAGACATTGAAATACCGTGAATTTAAAGCAGCTGGGACAGAGGGGATTCTGGATTGCAAAATCGTATCCATAATACTTCCTCTTCTTGCAGACCATGTACTGCGTGAAGCAAATCATTATATCCGGCTTTTGGAATCAGGCTGTGATCATTAGGAGGGAATATTATGGAACTATGCTGTTATCCAGATAAACAGAAACATCGTTTTTATGAAATAGAGGCAATTCAACTGCCTATTGTTTACAACAAATATGGCGATTATGATCCAGATGGGCTGTTATATGTATTAAAAAAAGATGCAGAGAGAATCCGGGAAGGGGCGATGCGCAATTTTTCATTAGTTCCGCCTCAGCCCTTTGAAGAAGTGAAACCCTTAGTTATACGGGCAAATGTCGGCGATGTGGTCACAATTATTTTTACGCACGCGATTAACCGCTCTTTGTCCATCCATGTGCAGGGGCTTGCCTATGATATACAGACATCTGACGGGACCAGTGTGGGATTTAACAAGGACTCCACTACGGTGAGACGGATTGAATATACATGGTACGCAACAAGGGAGGGAGTTTTTTCTTTTCGGGATATGGGGGATACCAGAAGTGGAGAAAAAGGGACCAATATACATGGGTTATTTGGGGCCATTATAGTAGAGGCACCGGAATCCGTATGGCTGGATCCTGAGACCGGGGACGAATTGCAAAGCGGGCTGTTCGCCGATATTTACCATCCTGTACACCCTTCATTCCGGGAATATGCGATCTTTTTCCACGATGAACTGGAGATTAAAAACAAAGACGGAAATCCGCCTGTTGACCCGCACACCGGCCTGCCGTCAAGCACAACGGCGATCAGCTACCGATCCGAACCTATGAGAAACCGTCTTCCTCTTACAGGTGGGCACGGAGATACGGGAGAGGACATCTCGATGAGTTCCTGGTTGTATGGAGATCCTGCACCGCCTATATTAAGGGCTTATGTAGGTGATCCGTCTAAAATACGTTTAATTCACGGCGGTGTCAAGGAGACACATGTATTCCATCTGCACAACCATCAGTGGAAGCTGGAGGGGGATAATCCGAGCTCTACGACTTTGGATTCTGTATCATTAAGCCCTCAGGAATGCTTCACGCTTGGCTAACAGATATTGTGGGATTTCATATCCATTTGGTTAAAGTTGACACCATTGTTTCAGATGGTGCGGCAAATGGCTGGAATAATATCGCAGGGGCAAGATAATATGAGACGCTGATAGAACGGTTTTTCCTGAACGCAGAGCTTCGGGCCGGGCGAGAGCAAAAAATATTTATGGTTTGCAAATAAGGAATACGGCTCCTGTATCATCCAATCATTTGGAGATTTGAGAAACCACAGATACCATGGGCTGTTTGGCGCTGTTATCATCGAACCGCCAGGTGCAAAATGGTATAGGAAGGATTCTGTGATTCATGCACTGCATGAAGAAGAGGCAGTTATTACCGCACCTGGAACGGATCCATTCAGGGAATGTGTGGTTATGATTCAGAGCGGAATCCGTATGCTGGATAAAACGGGGACTCTGGTACAGACCATAGTGGGAGACAATGGTGAACCTCCGGATGCGGAGGACACGGGAGAGAAGGGCTTTAATTACCGCTCCGAGAGGTTCGCAAACCGGCTGAAAAAAGATTGGAGAATTTCAAAGATATTCAGTAGTGTGATACATGGTGATCCGGCAACCCCTGTTTTTACCGCCTATCCCGGAGATCGGGTTGTTTTCAGAACCATGATGCCGGCAGATAAGCCGCGAAATACAAGCTTTGTTATTCACGGGTGTAAATGGAAAGAGCAGCCGGCTGGCCCCTATTCCAGGATTATCCCTGTGCAGGGGGCAGTCGGCATTGGGAATACTTTTAATATGGAGCTGATAGATCCTCCGTGCTGTCCGGGCGATTATCTTTATCGTTCAGGAAGCCTAAAATGGGATGTTGAATCCGGCATGTGGGGGATCTTAAGAGTACTGAAGCAGGGCTTTGGATGTAAATGCAGAAGCGCATGCAGGAAAATTGTGGATTGTGTGCGACGATAGATAACATGTCTGATAAGATGGCCGTGGTGTTGACAAATTGCTGAAGATGGATTAGACTAAAAACAGAGAAGAGCACACGCGAATTATATTTTATAATTTGTAGGTGTTCTTTTTTGTGCTTATTTGGGAATGCTATAGAGAATGAGGTGAAGCTTATGAAAAAAATGAATTTAAAAAAGTTGGCTTACGATATTATGATTGATGTTGTAGGCGGCATATTGATTGGGCTGGGAATTTATAACTTTGCAGCAAATGCCGCTTTCCCGTTGGCAGGTATTTCAGGTATTGCTCTGATTTTTTATCATTTATTCGGAATGCCGATCGGGTGGGTGACTATGCTGCTGAATGTGCCGATCGCCATCGGGTGCTACCGAACCCTGGGAAAGGGGTTCTTTGTGCGCTCCGTGAGAACGGTTATTATTACTTCCCTGATTATTGACTATGTAGCTCCGCTTTTCCCGGCATATTCAGGGGACCGGATGCTGGCGGCAATCTGTACGGGGATCTTTTCCGGACTTGGTTATGCAATGATATTTATGAACAACTCTTCGACAGGGGGGATGGATTTTATCACGGTCTCGATCAAAGTGAAACGGCCGCATCTGACTCTGGGGAGAATTGTATTTATTACGGATGCGATCATTGTGGCAGTCGGCGGGTATATTTTTAAGGATATAGACGGGACGATTTATGGATTTATTATCACTTATCTGCTGACATTTGTTATTGATAAGTTTATGTACGGTATTGATGCCGGCAAGATGACACTGATTGTGACGGAGAAGGGGCAGGAAGTTGCGGATAAGATTGACCATTACTCGGGAAGAGGTTCTACACTGCTGAAGGGAAGAGGGAGCTATTCGGGTATTGAGAAAGAAGTCGTGATGTGTGCCTGCAATAATAAGCAGATGTACGCGATCCGGAAAATGATCAGAGAGGTGGATCCCACTGCATTTACGGTCATAATGGAGTCGAATGAAGTTGTCGGGGAAGGGTTTAAGGAAGAGTAATTAATTTACTCTTTCCGGCCCTTTTTTATTTCTCTTCTTTTCAGGTAGATTGTATTATAATACATGGCATCACTGGTCTAACAGATTAAATGTCCGCATATATCTTGATGAGCTCAAGGACGATATCTGCCGCCAGATCCATTCCCTCTGCAGTAATATGCTCATAAGGGCCGTGGTATCCATGTCCGCCTGTTCCCAGGTTCGGGCAGGGCAGTCCCTTAAAGCTGAGCTGGGCGCCGTCTGTACCGCCCCGGATTGGAAGAATCAAGGGTGTGACACCTGCATTTTCGCAGGCTTTTTTGGCATGGTCTATGAGGTGCCTGCAGCCGTCTATAATCTCGGCCATATTGCGGTACTGCTGGGTGATTGTCAGTCTGACCGTATTGGGGCCCCACTTCTCATTCATCAGCTTTTCGATATGGCGCAGTGTCTGCTGACGCACCTCAAAGGAGGCTGCATCGTGGTCGCGTACAATATATTGGAGTCTGGCATGCCCTACCTCGCCGGACATGCTTACCAGATGAAAGAAGCCTTCGTAATCTTCCGTATCCCGGGGCGTATCTCCGGATGGAAGCATGGAGTTGATCTCCATGGCAACCAGGCTTGCATTGACCATGGTATCCTTGCTGGAACCCGGGTGGACATTCACTCCTTCTATCATAAAATCAGCTTTACATGCGTTGAAATTCTCGAACTGTATCTCGCCTTCTGTATCTCCGTCCAGCGTATAGGCATAATCCGCACCGAATTCCTCTACATTAAAGAGGGAGGCGCCGGCTCCGATCTCTTCATCGGGGGTAAAGGCAATGGAGAGCGGACCGTGGGGAATCCCCTCTGTATTCAAACGTTCGGCTACTGTCATAATTTCTGCAATTCCGGCTTTATCGTCCGCACCAAGTATGGTTGTCCCGTCACTGGTAATCAGAGTACGGCCCTTAAGGTCCGGCAGATAGCGGAACGTATCTGTACTGATTGTTCTGCCGCTTGTCCCCAGAACAAAGTCTTTTCCATCGTAATTTTCAGTAACGATGGGAATGATATCGTGGTCACAGAAATCGGAAACGGTATCCATATGCGCGATAAAACCGATCTTTGTTTTATCTTCATAGCCCGGTGAGGCGGAGAGATGCGCATAGACATAACCATGTTCATCCACCTTTGCATCAGACACCCCCAAGTCTTTCAGCTCCTGTACCAGCAGGCGGGCCAGATTGAACTGGCATTCACTGGACGGCACGGTTTTGCTGTTCTCATCGCTCGGGGTGCGGATGACAACATATTTCAAAAGTCTTTCATAAGATCTCATAATAACAGATCTCCTTTCCTGGTTCATGGGGGTTATTATAACACTTTTCTGAGGAAATATAAAGTTACTGTTAAGACCGTGCCGTGCACCCCGCTGCACGGCATCGGAGCCAACAAAGTAATGGTCTCGGGGCATCTGCCCATTTAAAGCCATTCTATAAACAATTGACGGCGGTATTCAAAGAAGGTAGAATGAAATTAGATATTGTCGGACAGGAGCGTGGAGTTAAAGCTGTTCCGATATAATACGGATTTGGAACCCTGAGATTTTGGTAGATCGTTCTGATGTAAGGCACGGGATGATTGGCGGGAGGTGGCTGCATGGAAAGAATGGCCCGCATGATTACAGGGCATCGGAAGCTGGTGGTGGGAATATTTCTTGTACTGGCTTGTTTGTGTGCTGTTCTTATGACGCAGGTGAAGGTGAACTACACATTGATCGACTATCTGCCGGAGGATGCGCAGTCAACGATGGCGCTTACTCTTATGCAGGATGAGTTTCACGAGGCAGTGCCCAATGAGAGAGTCATGGTGGAAAATATCACTGTAGTGCAGGCGCTGGAGTACAAGGCAGCGCTTGAAGCGATTGACGGGGTGGATTCTGTCATGTGGCTGGATGATGTGGTGAACTTGAAAGAACCGCTGGAGATGGCGGATCCGGAAACGGTGGAGGCCTACTATAAAGATGGGAATGCGCTTTTTAACATGACCATTCATAAGGGAAAAGAGATGGATGCCACCCTTGCCGTCCGCGAACTGATCGGAGAAGAAAATGCGCTGGATGGAGATGCGGCTTCGAATGCATTTTCTCAGGAGATTTCGGTGAAGGAATCCATGAATGCCATGCTAATTCTGATTCCTATTATTATTGTGATTCTTCTGCTTACTTCTTCCTCCTGGATTGAACCGGTATTGTTTCTTGCGGCCATCGGGATTTCGGTGCTGGTCAATATGGGCAGCAATGTATTTCTGGGGGAGGTATCCTATATTACACAGGCAATCAGCCCAATCCTGCAGATGGCCGTCTCTCTGGATTATGCGATCTTTCTGCTGCATAATTTTGAGGAACAGAGAAAGCATACAGAGGATGCAAAGCTTGCGATGATGAGGGCCGTGAAACTGGCCTTTCCTTCCGTTGCAGCCAGTGCGGCGACAACCCTGTTTGGTTTTATGGCCTTGATGTTCATGCGGTTTCGGATCGGATCAGACCTGGGGCTGAACCTGGTTAAGGGGATTGTACTCAGCTATCTGTCGGTCATGGTATTTCTGCCCGCGCTGACGCTGTTATGCTGCAGGCTGATCGACAGGACGAAGCACAGGAAACTGCTTCCGGAGCTGAAAGGAGCAGGAACTCTGTTGCTGAAGATCCGTGTGCCGGCACTGATCCTGGTATTGCTGCTCGTCATTCCCTGCTATAAGGCGCAGTCTAAGTCCAGCTTTATCTATGGAATGGGAGAGGCGAATGCAGCCATGAAGCTGGGGCAGGACAGCCGGAAGATCAATGAGGTGTTCGGAAGGTCTGCTTCCATTGTACTGCTGGTTCCCAAAGAAGATCCAGCCAGGGAGCTTCTGCTGTGTAATCAGCTTGAGGAACTGGAACATGTAAACAGTGTGGTTTCCTATGTTACCAGCGTGGGAAATACAATTCCGTCCGGGTATCTGGATCGTGAGATTGTAGAGAATTTTTATTCGGAGCATTTCGCCCGGATCATTGTAAACGCGGATACAAGTGAGGAAGGGGAAGAGGCATTTTCACTGGTGGAAAAAGTGCGGGATACCACGGCGGCATACTATGATGAGGCGTATTCCTGCGGACAGAGTGCAAACCTTTTTGATATGAAACAGATCGTGTCCAGTGATACAAAGCTGGTTAACGGGCTGGCAGTAGCCGCAATAGCACTGGTACTGTTCCTGACATTTAAGTCCCTGCTCCTTCCCCTTCTCCTTCTTTTTATCATAGAAGCGGCGATATGGATCAACCTGTCCGTACCATATTTTGCGGGAAATTCGCTGGTGTATATCGGGTTTCTCGTCATCAATACGGTGCAGCTGGGAGCAACGATAGATTATGCTATTTTTATTACCAATAATTATTTGGGCAGGCGAAAGACGATGGGGAAAATGGAAGCCATCATAGAGGTGCTGAACCGGAACCTGATCGCGATCATGACCTCGGCGCTGATTCTTGCATCGGCCGGCTTCTGTCTGAAGCTGACGTCCTCCAATCCGATTGTTGCGGAGTTAGGGCTGCTGCTCGGGAGAGGCACGTTTCTTTCACTGGCGATGGTTGCGGCGATACTGCCGATGCTTCTGCTCTTATTTGACAGGGCAATCGAAGCGACAACATATCATGCCGCATTTTACAGGGAGGTAAAGCGATGAGAAGATGTAAGGAACAGATACACAAATTCGCAGTTTACTGTGGAACCAACGCCACGGCCTGTATGCCGGGAGCTTCTGTGAATATACGGAAATCTCTGTCATACGGCAGGAGATATGCAGCTGTATTTGCTGTGCTGACACTTGTGCTGTGTTCAGGGCCAAAGGAAGTGAAGGCCGCCGGAGAACAGAATGTGACAAAGGAGGAAGTCGTGTATGCATCCTTGGCGGCAGACGGAAAAGTAGATGACATCTATGTTGTGAATGCCTTTGATCTCCAGGAGGCTGGGCCGGTGGCTGATTATGGCGAGTACTCTCTGGTAGAAAATCTGACGGATACGAGTGAACTGGAATATAAAGGAAGCAGGGTGAGTGCGGATGCAGACAGCGGCAGATTCTATTATCAGGGCAATCTGGTCAGTAAAGAGCTGCCCTGGAATGTCCGGGTTACGTACAGGCTGGATGGAAAAGTGACTCCGCCTTCTAAGATGGGGGGAGCGGATGGACGGGTGGATATTACCATCCTCACCTCTGAAAATCCGAAGACAGAGGCATTGTTTTATGAAAAATATATGTTACAGGTTACCGTAACACTCGATACTTCCGTCTGCGATCACATTACCGCAGAGAATGCAACGATTGCAAATGCGGGAACGGATAAGCAGGTGACATTTACCGTGATGCCGGAGAAGGCCGGAAAGATGGAGGTGAATGCCGACGCCGCCGACTTTTATATGAAAGGAATCTCCATAGCGGCAGTACCGTTTTCAGCCGGGGCGGACATGCTGGATCTGAAAGAGATTGATAAACTGACGGAGGGGCTGGGAGAACTGGCGGAAGGGATAAAGGAATTGAACGGCGGGGCGGATCAGCTGATGAGCGGAGTGGATGCCTTTCAATCAGGAACGGCCGGGCTGAAGGCCGGCGCAGCACAGTTCGGCGACGGCATCCGGCAGTTAAAAGACGGGGCCGACGGACTTAGCAGCGGCGCGGGACTTCTGCAGTCTGGCTCAGGGGAATTCAGAAGCGGCCTGGAACAGGCGGCAGCAGGTTCAGAGGAACTGTTAGGCGGCTCTGCGCAGGTGAATCAGGCCCTTCAGCTGCTAAAAAGCGGAACCTCAGAGCTTAACAGCCTGGATCTGGCACAACTCCAGGCACTGCCGGACGGGCTGACGGCGCTGGCCGACGGTCTTGAGGCCATACAGGCGGGATATGCGGGGATGTTCGCAGCAATAGACCAGGTGGTGAATGCTTATCCTGTTACGGAGATACCGGATGCAGAACTGTACGCGGCACTGGGGGAACTGCAGCAATCGGAGAACATTTCACCGGAGACGCAGGCTGTCATCGGAAAGCTTGCAGGAAACTATGCTGCAGCCGCCGGATTATCGCAGACGTATGCCGGGGTCAGGCAGAGCGTTGAGCCTTTGCAGGAGAGCACGGCCCAGGTGATACAGAGTATGCGGGATATGGCGGCAGGGCTTGGACAGCTTAAGGATGCGGATCCCGACAGCCTGAAAGACCTGGCAGGAGGAATAGCCGGGCTGTCAGACCAGTATGCCCAATTCCACCAGGGGCTTGAAGACTATCTGGGCGGTGTAGAGGATCTCGCCGGGGGCTATGGGCAGATCGACGATGGGATCCGGGGCGTAGCAGAAGGGAGTGCAGACCTGGCAGGAGGCATGAAGCAAACGGAAGAGGGCGCGTCAAAACTTCTGGGGGGCGCAGATGCACTGGACAGCGGCGCGGCTGCACTGGCGGACGGGATGTCTCAGCTGAACGGAGGATTAAAGGTTCTCAGGGATCAGACATCGGGAATGCCGGATGAGGTGAAAAAAAGTATAGATGAGATGCTGGAGACCTACCGGAATTCCGATTTCACACCGGTTTCTTTTACCTCGCCTGAAAATAAGAATGTAAAATCCGTACAGTTTGTATTTGCAGCGGACGGGATACAAAAGCCAAAAGCGGCAGCGACACAGAAGGAAGAGGCAGAGAAAGAAGGATTCTGGGAAAAATTACTGGGATTATTTAAATCGAGATAGTGTAAGCAGGTACAGCCGGCTCCGGTTGTAGTAGGAGATAACGTGTGGATAGGCGTCGGGGCAATCATTATGCCTGGGGTGGTTATTGGGGATAATGTAGTAATCGGAGCGGGCAGTGTCGTAACAAAAGATATACCGGACAATGTGATTGCGTATGGTGCGCCATGCAGGACCATCCGTGAAAACAGATAGCGTACGGAAATGAGAAAGGGGATTTGCGGATGAAAAGATATAATTGGGCGGTACTGGGATGCGGCGATATCGCAGGCCAGATGGCCGAGGCGATGAAGAGCCTGGGCAGGGCATTTTACGGGGCCGCAAACCGTACACAGGAAAAAGCAGTGGAATTTGCAGAGAAATATGGCGTAGAGAAGGTATATGGCCGGATCGATGAGATATTTGAGGATGATCGTGTAGATATTATCTATATTGCCACCCCTCATAACACACACAGCCAATATATGCAAAAGGCGCTCCGTGCAGGAAAACACGTACTCTGTGAGAAATCAATTACCCTGAACTCAAAGGAGCTGGAAGAGGCGGTGAAACTGGCTGAGGATAATCATGTTGTCCTGGCTGAGGCGATGACAATATACCACATGCCGGTGTATAGGCGGCTCAATGAGATCATTGCATCCGGCCGGCTGGGAAGTTTGAGGCTGATCCAAATGAATTTTGGATGTTATAAGGAATATGATATGAAAAACCGCTTCTTCAATCCTGACCTTGCAGGCGGAGCAATGCTGGATATTGGAGTCTATGCACTTTCTTTTGTCAGGTGGTTTATGTCATCCAGACCAGAAGAGATTGTATCACAGGTGAAATTCGCGCCTGCCGGCGTGGACGAACAGGCCAGCATATTGCTGAAAAACAAGGAAGAAGAGATGGCTGCTGTTATTTTATCTATGCATGCCAGACAGCCCAAGCGGGGAATGGCGGCATTTGACAAAGGGTATATTGAAATATATGAGTATCCCCGGGGAGTGGAAGCGGTCATTACTTATACGGAAGACGGAGCGGCGGAAGTGGTCAGGACAGGCGAGAAGGAACATGCTCTTGTATATGAGGTGGAGGACATGGAGGCGGCTGTTTCCGGTGAAGAAAATGTCATGCACTTAGATTATACAAAGGATGTTTTGGAAATGATGACTGCCGTGCGGTATGAATGGGGGATGAAGTATCCGGAAGAAAATCCTTGAAAGCATAGAAGATATTAAGACGGGAAAAGGCAGGGAATACAACGACTTCTTTGATAAATTGAAAAGAAAATATAGGCATATATAAAACAGATCATTATGTGTAATATCTCATTTCTTCGGAGAAGCTATCTGAAAGAACACTGCAGGGCGAGATACCAGAGTTTGCTCTTGCAGGATAAGCTGGGAGAGCATTTGATTGAGGTAGACAGAGCTGCAAGGGAACGGGGGTAGCTGTATGTTGACCGGAAGGAGAAGCTGCAGGAGGATCCCTATTTAGAAACAAGGGAAAAGGAAGATGCCTTTCTGGACAGCCTGTTTTCCAAATTTGAAAAGCGACTGGAAAATGCAGTGCCGCTTATGATTGCAGGGCATGTGTTCCAGCTTTTGCAGCACGTTCCAAGAGGAGCGGATTCAGAAAATACTGGAAAGTAGGATTATGAAAAAGAAAACAATAACCTTCAAACCAATCAGGTCCGGGAGATGCAGAAGCAGCAGGAGATTGAAGAAGCTGAAGACGCAGCGTTGGATTTGGCCGACAGCTTTTAAGACTGCCAGAAATTATCATCAAATGGCATGATAGAAAGAAAATGACAGTAAAAATACAAGTAACAGCAGTGCGTAGAACCGGGACAGGAGCGATCAAAGACATTGCCGCTATTTCCATTGGAAATCTGGGATTTACTTGTAACTTACACGGGCTGGGCAACTATTGCCATTGCACTGGCAGGGGCAGTGAGAATAGAATCCTATTTGGTTTTGATAATTTGATAGGTTTTTAGAATATTTTTTCGAAAAATGCACAAAATATTCCAAACTTTATTCCCAATGTGTTATAATACAAAAAGTTGGGAATAAAAGTTGGGAAAAGGATGATGATTTATGAATCTCAAGAAATTAGTTTTAGACTTATGTGCGTATGACGATGAACAGGAATGGTTTGAATTTAAAGAAAATTGGTTTCAACCGGAAGGCTTGGGCGAATATGTATCAGCCCTGTCAAATACAGCAGCATTTCATTATAAGGCTCAGGCATATTTTGTATGGGGCGTTAATGATGAAACTCATGAAATTGTTGGTACAACATTTAATCAGTATTGCGACCATAACAAAGAACCATATCAAAATTTTTTGGCAAGAAATCTGTCTCCGAGCATCAATTTTTCGTTTGAGGAAATAACTATAAATGATAAGAGAGTTGTTGTTTTAGTGATTCCTGCTGCAGAAGAAATTCCGATAGCTTTTAAAGAAAAGCGATATATTCGTATTGGTTCTTCTAAAGCAAATTTGAAAGATTATCCGAAAAGGGAAATCCAGCTGTTCAAAATTCTGGACGGAAGAATGGAGACCATTGAAACATTACCGGCGAAATATCAGGAACTGACATTTTCAAAATTATTTGGATATTATGGTTCAAAAGGAATTGTACTAAATGAGAAAACCTTTGAAAAAAATCTTGGATTAAGAAATAAAGATGGAGAATATAACCTGTTGGCACAGTTGCTTTCGGATAATTCACATTTTCCATTAAGGGTGTCAATTTTTGAAGGAGAGACAAAAGGCTCCAATTTATTTTCTGTAAGGGAATTTGGCAATAACTGTCTGCTTTATAGTTTGGATGAGATTTTAAGATATGCGGATGTATTAAATTTGATTCAGACAGATGAGAGCGAGCGTGTAGTGGAACGTACGGAAATACCATTGTTCGATAATAAAGCCTTTAGAGAAGCAATCATAAATGCTATTTTGCATAACCTATGGATAAGTGGAAACGAGCCAATGATTACTGTATTTTCAGATAGAATAGAAATCCTATCAAGAGGAACACTGGCACCGGCGCAGACTTTGGAAGGCTTTTTCCTGGGAGAATCAATCCCTGTAAATGAAAAGCTATCAGAAATTTTTCTTCAGCTTCATATTAGTGAAAAATCAGGTCGTGGTGTGCCTAAGATTATTGAAACATATGGGAAGGAAGCATTTACCTTTAGAGAAAACTCGATTGTTGTTACAATCCCACTACAGCGAATAAAAAAAGTTGGGAATAAGGTTGGGAAAAGAGTTGGAAATAAAAAAGAATTAAATACAAGAAGAGAAAGAATCATAACAGAAATAAGAGATAATCCGAACATTACTGCCAGAGAATTGCATCAAATACTGGGGATTAGTGAAACAGCAGTAGAAAATAATTTATCATTTTTGAAAAAAAATGGATATGTGGAAAGAGTTGGTTCTAAAAAGACCGGTTATTGGAAAGTTCTCGAGTAAGCATTAAAACAGACATGTACTCGTTGAAAAACAGATTACGGAAGAAATAAATCGAAAATATGAAGAAGTATACAGCAGCAACTGGAACAGCAGAGAGCAGCCACACCTGCTGCCGCTGCTTCCGATGTAAGCAAAATTCAGAGTACAATCCCGGTTCCGCATACTGCAATTCTTCTTTCCAAAATGGGTGTTAGTTTTATTATGCAAGGTCCTCCTGGAACCGGTAAGAGCCAGACAATTACGAATATTATTGCAGAGGCTTTGGCTGATGGAAATCAACAAGGAACAGTACGCTTCCTTGCTGTACTCTATTTCTGCATTTGAAAAGGCATTGCAAAACCTGGATGGCCCGATGTCTGAGAATCCATGGTATATGACAAAGGCAACGTCTTCCGGACAAATGTACAAGCAGCAGCTTATGGCAGCTACAGGCGCACTGTCGAATCTCGGCTTTAACACCGATTTCTCTATGGCACCAATCACAAATGGGGCACTCTAATATCGGAGTGACGATGGACGTTTACAATCATATTACCGAAATGAGTCGTGTAGAAACGGAAATTGCAAAACTGGATACTGCTAGGGCTGTGGTGTAAATGGTGCAACATGGGTGTACAGAAATTTCCCGTACACCAAAACAAAAAGATTTGGTGTAAATTTGGTGTAAAAATGATAAAATGAGTGCTTTTTGAAATTGCAGATGCGCTGTGAAGCCAGTGTTTATAAGGCTTCACAAAAAATATATGGGAAATTAGCACTCACTACTTGACAGTGCTAATAATAAATGGTATTGTTATATTTGTAGTAGAACAACAAGCTCTAAACCGACAAAGGAGGTCTTTCTATGAATATAAATAAATTTACCCAGAATTCTCTTCAGGCAGTCCAGAACTGCGAAAAAATTGCGTACGATTACGGCAATCAGGAGATTGCGCAGGAGCACCTGCTTTATGCGCTGGTAACGCAGAATGACAGTTTGATATTAAAATTACTTGAAAAAATGAATATACAGGGCGCCCTCTTTATAAATCGTGTGGAGGAAGCCTTGGCTAAACGTCCGAAGGTACAGGGCGGCCAGGTTTTTGTAGGGCAGGATCTGAATAACGTCCTGATCCATGCCGAGGATGAGGCGAAGCAGATGGGCGACGAGTACGTGTCCGTGGAGCATCTCTTCCTGGCTCTGTTAAAGTATGCCAGCAGGGAACTGAAAACACTGTACAAGGAGTTCGGCATCAACCGGAACAACTTTTTACAGGCGCTGTCCACCGTGCGGGGGAACCAGAAGGTGACCAGCGACAATCCGGAGGCGACCTACGATACGTTGAATAAGTATGGCCAGGATCTGGTAGAGCGTGCCAGGGACCAGAAGCTGGATCCGGTCATCGGCCGCGACGAGGAGATCCGTAATGTAGTCCGGATACTTTCACGTAAGACAAAGAATAATCCGGTTCTCATCGGCGAGCCCGGCGTTGGTAAGACGGCTGTAGTAGAGGGGCTGGCGCAGCGTATCGTCAGGGGTGACGTACCGGAAGGACTGAAGAATAAGACCATCTTCTCTCTGGACATGGGCGCCCTGGTTGCAGGGGCAAAATACAGAGGAGAGTTCGAAGAGCGTCTGAAAGCGGTTCTGGAGGAAGTGAAGAACAGCGACGGACAGATTATTCTCTTTATCGATGAGCTGCACACAATTGTAGGCGCAGGCAAAACCGACGGCGCAATGGATGCAGGCAACATGCTGAAGCCAATGCTGGCACGAGGGGAACTGCACTGTATCGGTGCCACCACTCTGGATGAATACCGCCAGTACATTGAAAAAGATGCTGCGCTGGAACGCCGTTTCCAGCCGGTTATGGTAGAAGAGCCAACGGTGGAGGATGCAATCTCCATTTTGAGGGGCTTAAAGGAACGGTATGAAGTCTTCCACGGCGTAAAGATTACAGACAGCGCCCTAGTAGCGGCTGCGATGCTGTCTAACCGCTATATCTCCGACAGGTTCCTGCCCGACAAGGCGATTGACCTGGTGGATGAAGCATGCGCGCTGATCAAGACGGAGCTCGATTCCATGCCCACAGAGCTGGACGAACTGCGCCGCCGGATCATGCAGCTGGAGATCGAGGAAGAGGCGTTGAAGAAAGAGGAGGACCGTCTGAGCAAAGAACGTCTGGAACATCTGCAGGAAGAGCTGGCCGGTTTGAACGAGGAGTATGCGGGCAAGAAGGCGCAGTGGGATAATGAGAAGGCCTCCGTAGAAAGAGTCCAGAAGATCCGAGAAGAGATCGAGCAGGTGAACAAGGATATCCAGAAGGCGCAGCGGGAGTATGACCTGAACCGGGCAGCGGAACTGCAGTACGGGCGGCTGCCGCAGCTGCAGAAACAGCTGGAAGAGGAGGAAGATAAGGTCAGGGAGAAAGAGCTGTCGTTGGTACACGAGGCCGTCACTGACGAAGAGATCGCTAAGATCATTTCCAGATGGACGGGAATCCCGGTAGCCAAGCTGAATGAGAGCGAGAGAAGCAAGACGCTCCATCTGGGCGATGAGCTGCATAGGCGCGTCATCGGACAGGATGAGGGCGTGGAACTGGTGACAGAGGCAATTATCCGCTCCAAAGCGGGTATTAAGGATCCGTCAAAACCGATTGGCTCCTTCCTGTTCCTTGGGCCTACCGGAGTTGGCAAGACGGAGCTTGCCAAGGCGCTGGCGGAGAGCCTGTTTGATGATGAGAACAACATGGTGCGTATCGATATGAGCGAGTATATGGAGAAGTTTTCCGTATCCAGGCTGATCGGGGCGCCTCCGGGATATGTAGGATATGACGAGGGCGGCCAGCTGACGGAAGCTGTCAGAAGGAAACCATATTCCGTTGTCTTATTTGATGAGATTGAGAAAGCCCACCCGGATGTGTTCAATGTGCTTCTGCAGGTGCTGGACGATGGGCGTATCACGGATTCCCAGGGGCGGACCGTGGACTTTAAGAATACGATTCTGATCATGACCTCCAACCTGGGAGCCAATTATCTGCTGGAGGGAATCGGGGAAGACGGAACCATAGACGCGGCGAGCCAGGAGATGGTAATGAACGAACTGCGCGCACGGTTCAGACCGGAATTTTTGAACCGTTTGGATGAAATCATTATGTTTAAGCCATTGACGAAAGACAATATTTATGCCATCATTGACTTATTAACAGCAGATGTCAACAAGAGGCTTGCCGATAAAGAACTTTCGATCGAAGTGACAGATGAGGCCAGAAATTACATCGTTGAGGGCGGATATGACCCGATGTACGGTGCAAGGCCGCTGAAGAGATATCTGCAGAAGAATGTAGAGACACTGGCGGCAAAATTGATACTGGCGGGAAATGTAGGAAGAGGAGATGCTATCTTAATCGATGTTGCCGGCGGAAAATTAGAAGCACGTGTGAAAGGACAGCTGGTTTCATGACACCCATCATTTTCCATATCGATGTCAATTCCGCATATCTGAGCTGGACGGCGGTAGAACAACTGAAACATGGTGCAAAGCAGGACATGAGGCTTGTGCCGGCCATTATAGGCGGTGACCAGAAGGCGCGCCGGGGTGTGGTGCTGGCCAAGTCCATTCCTGCAAAAAAATACGGCATTCGCACGGGGGAACCTGTTGCGAATGCCTTTCGTAAGTGTCCGAATCTGGTGATGGCGCCGCCTGATCATAAGATGTACAGGGAAAAAAGTGCACGGCTGATGGAGTACCTGAAGGCATTTACAACCGAGATCGAGCAGGTCAGTGTGGATGAGTGCTATGTGGATTTTACGGGGATTGCATGGAAATATCCGTCTCCTATAGATGCGGCACTGGTGATCAAGGACGGGATAAAAGAAAAGTTCGGGTTTACCGTCAACATTGGGATTTCCTCAAATAAACTGCTTGCGAAGATGGCATCCGATTTTGAGAAGCCGGACAAGGTGCACACCCTGTTTCCCGAAGAAATCCGGATAAAAATGTGGCCGCTGCCCATCGGGGAACTTTATATGGCGGGGCGTTCCAGCGTGGAGACACTGAAAAAGCTGGAGATATACACCATTGGGGACCTGGCGCAGGCAGATCCGGAATTGATCAGCCTCCATATGAAAAGCCACGGGCGGATGCTGTGGGAGTTTGCCAATGGAATTGATGATTCCCGTGTACAGTCGGAGCAGGCAGAGGCAAAGGGGATCGGTAATTCCACAACGCTGCCGGAGAATGCCGAGACAGCGGAGGAAGCGAAGGCAGTTCTGCACGAACTGGCGCAAAGTGTGGGGAGGCGCCTTAGAAAAGCCGGCCAGAAGGCCAATATGGTCAGTATGGAGATCAAATACCATGACTTTCAGCGTATTTCCCATCAGAAGCAGCTGGACAAGCCTTCCCATGAAGACGAAGTACTGTATGAGGCTGCCTGCAGGCTGTTTGACGAGACGTGGGATGGAGAACCGATCCGTCTTCTCGGAATTCGAACGGCAAAGCTTGTCGTTGCGTCCGAACCGGTGCAGCTTTCCATCTTTGATATTGAGATGCCGAAGCCTCCGGATGAAAAGCACCGAAAGCTGAATCAGGCGATGGAGGAGATACGGGCGAAATACGGAAAAGATGCGGTGGTAAAGGCGAGCCTGATGAAAAAGGGCGGCGTACAGAAAAAAGGAGCACGAAAAGACGGAAACAGCGCCGGAAACGGGGAGAACGGCGGCAGGAAGAAAGATACAGGAAGTAAAATATGAAGAACAAGAACTACAACATGGAACTGATCAGAACCGTCTCATTTGTGATGGTTATTATCATACACGTTACCAATTATTTTTGCAGGGCATACACGGAAATAGGCAGGGGAGAATATCTGTTTTCCCTGCTGCTGGATACTGTGTCCAGGGTCAGTGTGCCCTGCTTTTTCATGCTCAGCGGAGCCCTGCTGCTGGGACGGTCGGAAAGTCTGCGCAAGAACGGGAAACGTCTGCTGCGTTTTTTTATCGTACTGGTATTTTGGAGCATTGTTTATTATTTCTTTAATATATATTATATGGAGACGCCTTATGATCTGCGGGATCTGCTTTATATTCCCACGGAGCCGCATCTGTGGTACCTGTATGCGATGATTCCCATTTACCTGGTGCTGCCCTTTTTCCAGATCATGTGCAGGGGGATGAATGCCAGGATGGATAAAGCGTTTTTGCTGATGGGCAGCCTCGCGGCAGTATTTATGTACTTTTCTTCACTTCTGCATGAGGAGCCGTATTATGATCTGCCGATCATCGGGGACAGGGTGTATGCGTTTTATTTTTTTCTTGGATATCTTATCCATAAATACCGGGAAAAACTAAAGGGCAGGGAACCGCTGCTCCTCGGGGTATTTCTGGGAAGTACGGCATTGAATCTGGCGCTGACCGCCTGGAAGTCGTCCGCTCAAGGGGAGCACTTTGAGCGGTTTCTGGAATATGGATGCCCGCTGGTGATCACGGCGGGAGGCGCTTTTTTTGCTTTTATGATCCTGCTTGGCGGCGGAAATATCAGGCTGAAGGAGAGGACAAAAAGGGCGGTTGATACCTGGTGCGCAAGCTCTTTTGGAATCTATCTGATCCATATACTATTTCTGGATACTTATAAAAAATATGTGGATCCGGGGCAGATCAGCGCATGGACTGCCGTGCCCGGACTGACAGCAGGCATATTGATCCTTTCCTTTGTTTGCATACACTTCATACGAAAATTGCCGTTTGGCAAGTATATTTCATAAAGAATTCACAGGAGAATTTTGCAACCGGAGGCTGTTTGTGTTATTCTATGGTAGGTAAGTTTTTTCAGTACATCGTAAAATTACGTCCGGGAAGCGGGCGTCAATTGGACAGACGATGTACCAGTCAGGAGGAGTAAACATGAAACTGAATCAGTTATTAGAACGTTTAGAATACGAAGTCGTACAGGGAAGTGATGAGGCAGAGATTACCACATTCATCAATGATTCCAGAAAAGTAGAAGAGGGATCCGCATTTGTCTGCATCAGCGGAGCCGTTGTGGACGGACACGATTTTATCGGTGAAGTGGCCGGCAAAGGGGCGGCAGCCGTGATTGTGGAGCGGGAGGCGGATGCGCCGGAGGGAATGACCGTGATCCGGGTAAGGGATACCCGCTATGCGCTGGCGCTGATGTCGGCCGCTTATTTTGGTTATCCGGCGGATAAGATGAAGATTATCGGAATTACCGGAACAAAGGGGAAGACTACAACAACTTATTTGATCAAGTCCATTTTGGAAAGGGTTGGCCATAAAGTGGGGTTGATCGGAACCATAGAGGCGATTATAGGGGATGAGAAGATCCCGGCCGCGAACACGACTCCGGAATCCTATACGATCCATCAGTACTTTGCAAAAATGGTGGAAGCAGGCTGCGACTGCGTTGTGATGGAGGTGTCTTCCCAGGGCCTGATGCTGCACAGGACCGCTGGGATCGACTTTGAAATCGGAATTTTCACCAATCTGGGTAGAGACCATATTGGGCCCAATGAGCATAAGGATTTTGAGGATTATAAGAGATGCAAAGGGCTTTTGTTCCAGCAGTGCAGGCTGGGTATAGCCAACGTGGACGACGAATATTTTGCAGATGTCTTTTCTAAGGCAACGTGCAGGGTGGAGACCTTTGGGTTTTCCGAAAAAGCGGATCTGCGCGCAGAAGATACGCATCTTGTGTCCAGGCCGGGGTACCTGGGAGTCGCCTATCATGCGGCAGGACTTATGGATTTTGATGTGGAAATCGACATTCCGGGCAAGTTCAGTGTTTACAACTCACTGACTGCCATTGCGGTGTGCAGGCATTTCCAGGTGCCCGGAGAGCAGATTCAAAAGGCTCTGAAGGAGGCCAATGTAAAGGGGCGCATTGAGATGATCCCGGTGTCGGATGAGTTTACGCTGATGATCGACTATGCCCACAACGCTATGAGCCTGGAAAGCCTTCTTACAACGCTGAAGGAATATGAGCCGGCGCGGCTTGTCTGCCTGTTTGGCTGCGGAGGCAACCGTTCCAGGGACCGCCGTTATGAGATGGGGGAAGTGTCCGGAAGGCTGGCAGATCTCTCCATTATCACTTCCGACAATCCGAGATTTGAGGAACCCCAGGCGATTATAGATGATATTAAAACGGGGATACAAAGGACTGACGGGAAATATGTGGAGATCTGTGACAGAAAAGAGGCAATCAAATATGCGATTGAGCATGGACAGCGCGGCGATGTGATTGTGCTGGCTGGGAAGGGCCATGAGGATTATCAGGAAATCAAAGGTGTAAAGTATCCCATGGATGAGCGGGTGCTGATCCGGGAAGTTCTGGAAGAATTAAAGTAGGTGAATACATTTCATGTATGCGAATATTATCGTAGACATTACACATGAAAAACTGGATAAGATATTTCAATACAGAGTCCCCTCCCGTCTGGAAGGGGAACTTTCTGTTGGGATGGAAGTACGGGTGCCGTTTGGCCGGGGGAACCGGGAGACGAAGGGGTACGTCATCGGCCTGACAACGCGCTGTAATTATGAGGAATCCAAAGTAAAAGAGCTTCTGGATATCTCCAGGAGCGGCGTGGCAATAGAAGGAAAGCTTGTGGCACTGGCGGCTTGGATGAAGGAGCAGTACGGAGGAACTATGATCCAGTCCTTAAAGACCGTGCTGCCCATCAAGCAGAAGGAAAATGCCAGGGTGAAAAAGCGGGTCCGCCTTCTGTTGGACGAGGAGGACGGCAGGAAGAAGCTTGAGTACTATCTCGAAAAGAATCAGCGGGCAAGGGCAAGGCTGATGGCCGCCCTTCTGGATGACCATGTGCTGGACTATGAACTGGTGTCCCGGAAACTGAATATCACCCTTGCTGTTGTACGGGCGTTGGAGGAACAGGGAGTTCTTGCACTGGAGACAGAGCAGGTATACCGCAATCCGGTGAAAGGGAAAAGAGAAGCGTGCAGCATCACTTTTACCGAAGAACAGCGGCATGCGGTGGATGTATTCTGGAAAGACTATGAACAGGAGAATTACGGCACATACCTGCTATATGGGGTGACAGGCAGTGGAAAGACGGAAGTGTATATCGAAATGATACGCAGGGCGGCGGCCCTCGGGAAACAGGCCATCGTGCTGGTCCCGGAGATTGCGCTGACCTATCAGACGGTGATGCGGTTTTACCGGAGTTTTGGAGACCGGGTGTCGATCATGAATTCCAGGCTCTCGGCGGGAGAGCGCTATGACCAGATGATGCGGGCAAAAGAAGGCGGCATCGATGTGATGATCGGTCCCCGCTCCGCACTATTTACCCCGTTTCCAAACCTGGGGCTGATCGTGATAGACGAAGAGCATGAGACTACGTATAAAAGCGAGCAGGTGCCCCGGTATCATGCGAGGGAGACTGCGATAGAGAGGGCGGCGATGGAGGGAGCCAGTGTGGTCCTGGGATCGGCAACTCCGTCCCTGGAGGCGATGTACCGTGCAAAATGCGGGGAGTTCTGCCTGCTGGAGATGCCGAACCGATCCGGGATGCAGGATATGGCGGAGGTCTCCACCGTGGATCTGCGGGAAGAGATCAAAGAGGGCAACCGGTCGATTCTGAGCAGAAAACTGCAGGATATGATCGCGGATCGCCTGGAGAAGAGAGAGCAGATCATGCTGTTTTTGAACCGCCGGGGATATGCAGGATTTGTCTCGTGCAGGGAATGCGGACATGTAATCAAATGCCCTCACTGCGATGTGTCTCTTTCGTCCCACCGCAACGGGAAGCTGGTTTGCCACTATTGTGGGTACGAGGAACGCAAAGCGCCTGTCTGCCCTGAATGCGGCTCCCGCCATATCGGGGAATTCCGGGCAGGGACACAGCAGATCGAGGAGCTGGTGAAAACCCAGTTTCCGGAGGCGAGAGTGCTGCGGATGGATATGGATACTACGCGGCAGAAGGACGGGCATGAAAAGATTCTGGCGGCATTTGCCAATGAAGAGGCCGATATTCTGGTGGGAACCCAGATGATCGTAAAGGGGCATGATTTTCCGAATGTGACGCTGGTCGGTGTGCTGGCTGCGGATATGTCCCTGTATGCGGATGATTACCGGGCGGGGGAGAGGACCTTCCAGCTTCTGACCCAGGCTGTGGGAAGGGCTGGCCGCGGAAAGAAAAAAGGCGAGGCCGTGATTCAGACCTACAGCCCGGAACACTATGGAATTGTGACAGCGGCGGCACAGGATTACGAGGCGTTTTATGCGGAGGAGATACGCTACCGGGAGCTGATGGGATATCCGCCCGCGGAGAACCTGCTGGCAGTGCTGGTGAGCTGTGGGGATGAACCGCTTCTGGAAAAGGGATGCGGATATCTCAAGGAGTATGCACTGCGCATTAAAAAAGGCGGGAGCATGGAGATCATCGGTCCGGCGAGCCCGGGGATTGGAAAAATCAACGATGTGTATCGTAAAGTGCTCTATCTCAAATCAGAAAGATATGATACACTGGTAAAGATGAAAAACTATCTGGAACAATACATTGAGGTGAATCCGGGATTTCAGAAGATGAGGATCCAGTTCGATTTTAATCCGATGAATGTATTTTGAGTTTTAGAGGTTCAAAGAATAGAGAAAAGAAAAAAGAAGAAGAATAGAAACAGGGAGGATATTATGGCAATCAGAGATGTAAGAGTGATTGGAGATGAAATTTTAACAAAGAAATGCAAAGAAGTAACAAAAATGACTCTGCGTACAAAAATGCTTATCGGAGATATGTTTGATACGATGTATGAAAAGAATGGAGTGGGACTTGCTGCCTCCCAGGTTGGAGTTCTTAAGAATATTGTAACCATCGATATAGGGGAAGGCCCGATCGTGTTAATCAATCCGGAAATACTGGAGACTTCCGGCGAGCAGACCGGTGAAGAGGGATGCCTGAGTGTTCCTGGAAAATGGGGGATTGTGACCAGGCCGGATTATGTGAAAGTACGGGCTTTGAATGAAGATATGGAAGAGTTTGAGATGGAGGGCGAGGGCCTTCTGGCGAGGGCTTTCTGCCATGAAATCGCGCATTTGTCAGGGGAATTGTATGTAGATAAAGTAGAAGACGGGCTTCATGATGTGACATATGAGGAGGAAGAAGAGTAAGATGAGAGTGATATTTATGGGGACTCCTGATTTTGCTGTTGGTACTCTGGAGTCGCTTGTCCAGGCAGGACACGATGTCTGCCTGGCTGTGACCCAGCCTGACAAGCCAAGGGGCAGAGGCAAAGAAATGCAGTTTACGCCGGTAAAAGAAGCGGCAGAAAAGCATGGGATACCGGTGTATCAGCCGGCAAAGGTCCGGCAGCCGGAATGTGTGGCAGAGCTGCGGGGATACAAGGCGGATGTCATTGTGGTTGTGGCTTTTGGACAGATCCTTCCGAAGGAGATACTGGACATGACTCCGTACGGCTGTATTAATGTCCATGCGTCGCTGCTCCCGAAATACAGAGGTGCGGCGCCGATCCAGTGGTCCATTCTCTGCGGGGAAGAGGTGACGGGCATCACGACGATGCAGATGGATGAAGGGCTGGATACGGGGGACATGATCCTGAAAACAGAGGTGCCGATTACGGAGGAGGAAACAGGGGAAAGCCTGCACGACAAACTGGCTGCGGCCGGTGCAGCGCTTTGCGTGGAGACACTGGAGGCGCTGGAGGACGGTACCGCAGTTTTCGAGCATCAGGGTGAGAGTCCGACTCCTTACGCAAAGATGCTGGATAAGAAGATGGGAAATATTGACTGGGGCCAGCCGGCCGTCCGGATCGAGAGACTGGTACGGGGGCTGAATTCCTGGCCAAGCGCCTATACGCACTGGGGAGAAAAAGTGCTGAAGATCTGGAAGGCGAAAGCGGAACCGCAGAAAGAGAAGGGCGGCGCTGCTTCACCCGGAACAGTTTTGGAAGTGGAAAAAGACTCTTTCACAGTGCAGACGGGCGTGGGAATTCTGCGGATCAGCGAGCTGCAGATTCCTGGTAAAAAACGAATGGAGGCAAGTGCATTTCTGAGGGGTTATACACTGGAAACCGGCACCGTATTTAACTGCGGTTCAGAATGACCGAACCCATTTTGGCGGATGCCGCATTCGAATTGGAGGGAGTAACATGTATTTTTTTGGCTATGATCCAACTTATATATTAGTGATTATCGGGGCTGTCATCTGTATTCTGGCATCCAGCCGGGTGAACCGGGTATTCAATAAATATGCCCAGGTACGCAGCCATTCAGGGATGACAGGAAGAGAAGCGGCGGAGAAAATCTTAAGGGCAAATGGAATAAACGATGTGACCGTGCAGCATGTATCGGGGAACCTGACAGACCATTATGACCCGCGCAATAAGGTGCTGAGACTGTCGGATGCGACGTATCAGTCGGCTTCGGTAGCCGCCATAGGCGTAGCAGCACATGAATGCGGCCATGCGGTACAGCATAACGTTGGTTATGCACCGCTGAAGATTCGGGGAGCGCTGGTGCCGGTCGCTAATTTCGGCTCCATGGCGGCGTGGCCGCTGATTATCATCGGCCTGTTTATCAGCGGCCAGACATCGCTGATTCTGATCAATCTGGGGATTCTGCTGTTCTCTGCGGCAGTACTGTTTCAGCTTGTCACGCTGCCCGTAGAGTTTAATGCATCCAGAAGAGCGGTGAAGGTTCTGGAGAATACCGGAATGCTTTATCCGGAAGAAGTAAGCGCGACAAAAGAAGTGCTGGGGGCAGCGGCCCTGACGTATGTAGCCAGCGCCGCATCCATGATCCTGCAGCTTCTCAGGCTGCTTTTGATCAGCGGGCGCAGGCGTGACTAACAGGTTACTGTTTACAGGCTTGCCTTTAAACAATAACCACTGACAGGAGGAAATGAGATGGCAAAGCCGTTGAGTGACAGAGAGATTGTGCTGGGTCTTTTGATGGATATTACGGAGCATGATGTGTACAGCCATATTGCTCTGGGAAATGTGCTGAGTAAATATCAGTATCTGGATAAGCAGGAACGTGCATTTATAACGAGGGTGACGGAGGGGACTCTGGAGCACCTGATCGAACTGGACTATATTCTCAACCAGTTCTCAAAAGTAAAGGTGAAAAAGATGAAGCCGGTTATCCGCAATATACTGCGGAGTGCGGTATACCAGCTGAAATACATGGACAGTGTTCCGGATTCTGCCGTGTGCAATGAAGCGGTTAAGCTGGCGGTGAAAAAGGGCTTTGCTCCGCTTAAGGGCTTTGTAAACGGAGTGCTTCGCAGTGCTGCACGTGGGATCGGCGCGGTCGAATATCCGAGCGGCCCCGTGGAAGCTCTGTCTATACGGTACTCTATGCCGGAGTGGATCCTAAAGAAGTGGCTGGAGGAATATGACAGGGAGACTGTGGAGATGATGCTTGCAGATTTCCAGAAGGAGAAGCCGTTGACAATCCGCTGTAATACCAGCCGGTGTCAGCCGGCGGAACTGGAGGCCAGGCTGGAAAAAGAAGGGGTGCAGGCAGTGGGCCATCCGTACCTGCCTTATGCCTGCCGCATTACCGGATATGACTATCTGGGCGATCTGGAAAGTTTCCGGGAGGGATTGTTTGCGGTACAGGATGTCAGCTCCATGCTGGTCGGTGAGATTGCAGATCCAAAGCCGGACGATTATATTATAGATGTTTGTGCCGCTCCGGGCGGCAAGTCCATTCATCTTGCGGACCGTCTGGCAGGAACCGGGCATGTGGAGGCACGGGATCTGACGGAATATAAGACAGCACTGATCCGGGAGAACATAGACAGGATGGGGATGGAGAATATCTCTGCGGTGCAGATGGATGCTTCTGTGCAGGACGCCTCATCTGTGTCTAAGGCTGATATTGTGATCGCGGATCTGCCCTGCTCCGGTCTTGGCGTGCTGGGGAAAAAGACGGATTTAAAATACAGGGTTACTGAAAAACAGCTGGAGGAACTGGTGCGGCTCCAACGCAGTATACTGGACGTAGTGTGCAGCTATGTAAAGCCGGGAGGGGTACTCATTTACAGCACATGTACGATTAACCGGACGGAAAACCAGGAGAATGTAAAATGGTTTTTGGCGGATCATCCGGATTTTGCCCCGGAGCAGATGAAAGAGAGCCTCGGCGCGGAACTTCAGAGCGCTGTGGGGGAGGACGGCTGTCTGCAGCTTCTGCCGGGAGTGCACGACAGCGATGGATTTTTTATTGCCAGATTGAGAAAGAAAGGTTCAGCGTAAATAATGAAGAAGGATATCCGTGCATATACATATGAAGAATTGCAGGAGGAAATGACTGCTCTTGGGGAAAAGAAGTTTCGGGCAAAGCAGTTGTATGAATGGCTCCATGTCAAGCTGGCCGGCAGTTTTGACGAGATGACGAACCTCTCGAGAGAACTCCGGGAAAGGTTGAATGAAACATATACGATTCTTCCTGTTGAGCTGCTCGAACACCAGGAATCGAGTCTGGATGGGACGAACAAATTTCTTTTTATGCTTCATGACCAAAATGTAGTGGAAAGCGTACTCATGAGATACAAGCACGGGAACTCTGTCTGTATCTCTTCCCAGGTGGGATGCCGCATGGGCTGCAGGTTCTGCGCCTCCACGATCGGTGGTTTGGTAAGGAATCTTTCGGCATCGGAGATGCTGGGGCAGGTCTACGCGATACAGAGAATCACCGGGGAGAGGGTGTCCAATGTGGTCATCATGGGCACCGGTGAACCGCTGGACAATTATGAAAATTTTCTTCGGTTTATCAGGCTTCTGACCGATGAACACGGACTCCATATCAGCCAGAGGAATGTGACGGTTTCCACATGCGGGATTGTACCCAAGATGCGGGAGCTTGCAGAAGAAGATCTGCAGATCACGCTGGCTCTTTCCCTGCATGGAACGACACAGGAGAAGAGAAAAGAACTCATGCCGGTTGCAAACAAATATGGATTGCAGGATGTACTGCATGCATGCGATGAATATTTTGAAAAAACAGGTAGAAGGATTACCTTTGAGTACAGCCTGGTGCACGGCGTGAACGATACGGATGAAGATGCTGCAGAACTGGTCCGGATCTTAAAGCCGAGAAACTGCCATCTGAATCTGATCCCAGTGAACCCGGTCAAGGAACGCTCATTTGTGAGGCCAAGCAGGAAAAATGCCCTGAATTTCAAAAATAAACTTGAAAAAAGTGGAATAAATGTTACTATAAGAAGGGAAATGGGTGCAGATATCGATGGCGCCTGCGGGCAGCTCAGACGACGTTATGTGCAGACAAACAAAGAATAAAGGAGATATGCTATGAAGACATTTTCCATTACCGACGTTGGTATGGTACGACAAGTGAATCAAGATTATGTCTATACGACAGATAATCCGTTAGGACCTCTCCCCAACCTGTTTGTAGTTGCCGACGGCATGGGCGGACACCAGGCCGGCGATTATGCTTCAAAATATACGGTGGAAGTTCTGCAGAGAGAGCTGAAGCAGAGCGACCAGGAAGACATTGAAAAGGCGCTTGTCTCCGCGATTAAGACCGCGAACCGGGAGATCATAAAAAAGGCCTCCCAGGACTCCCATCTGAAGGGGATGGGAACCACGGTGGTCGTTGCAACGATCGTGAATCAGATGATGTATTTTGCGAATGTGGGGGACAGCAGGCTTTATCTGATCAATCAGGGTATTATTCAGCTGACCAAAGACCACTCACTGGTCGAGGAGATGGTACGTCTCGGCGGTATCAAGCCGGAGGAGGCGAAGCACCATCCGGATAAGAATATCATTACAAGGGCCATTGGGGCCAAGGACAGCGTAGAGGTAGACTTTTATGAGCACCGTCTGAAAAAGGGAGACATCATTTTGATGTGTACAGACGGACTCAGCAATATGGTGGAAGATGAAGAATTATTCCACATCGTACAGGGGGGCAGGGACATTGTAGAATCGGCAGAGTCTCTGGTAGAAACAGCAAAAGAAAACGGCGGTACGGACAATATAGGGATTGTTCTGGTAGATCCGTTTGCGGATGAGGTGAGTATATGTTAAAAGAAGGAGTATTTTTAGGGAAACGTTATGAAATATTGAGCCGTATCGGTTCAGGTGGAATGGCGGATGTTTATAAGGGGAAAGACCATAAGCTGAATCGCTATGTGGCAATTAAGGTATTAAAGAGTGATTTTCGCACAGATGAGATTTTTATCCAGAAGTTTTTAAGCGAGGCGCAGGCGGCAGCAGGCCTGATGCATCCCAATGTGGTAAATGTCTACGATGTGGGGCAGGACCGTGGTTTGTACTACATGGTCATGGAACTGGTCGAGGGAATCACATTAAAGGAATACATTGAAAAAAAGGGAAGACTCACCGCGAAAGAGACGATCAGCATTTCTATACAGATGGTGACAGGTATTCAGGCTGCACATAATCAGCATATTGTTCACCGGGATATCAAACCTCAGAACATTATTATTTCCAAAGAAGGAAAAGTAAAAGTAACGGATTTTGGGATTGCGCGGGCAACCACGGCCACCAATACCATCAGCACCAATGTTATGGGTTCCGTACACTACACCTCGCCTGAGCAGGCAAGAGGCGGCATTGTAGATGAAAAAAGTGATATTTATTCGGCCGGCATCACCATGTATGAGATGATCACCGGCCATGTGCCGTTTGACGGGGACTCTACCGTATCCGTTGCAATCAAGCATCTGCAGGAGGAGATTGTATCGCCTGCGGAGGAAGTGCCGGATATTCCATACAGCCTGGAATGCATTATCATGAAGTGTACGCAGAAGAATCCGGAACGGAGATATCTGAACTGCCAGGCGCTGATTCTGGACCTGAAGCGGTCTCTTGTCAGCCCGGAAGGGAATTTCGTCAATATGTCTCCTTACGCATCCGGATCAGACACTACGGTTGTGATGTCCACGGAGGAGATGGAACGGATCCAGGACCGTGATTACGGCGATGAAGATGATTATGATGACGACTATGATGATGACGATTACGACGACGATGATTACGACGACGATGATTACGATTATGACAGCGACGAGTACGACAGTGATGATGAGGAGGACTACAGAAGGGACAGCAGGAAGAAGAATGATGTGGATCCGAATACGCGGAAGATCATGAAGATATTGATGATCGTGGCGGCGGTCATCATCGCGTTTATCCTGCTTTTCATGATTGGGAAGGCAGCTGGGCTCTTTAAGAGCGGTACCGGGTTGAAGACGACACAGACAGAGAGCAAGGTGACGGTGCCTGATCTGGTTGGCATGACGGAAGAGGAGGCAAAGGAAGCCCTTTCCAAGAAGAATCTGGGCTATCACGTATCCGGGCGGGAGACATCCGATAAGTACGATAGTGGCGTGATTATCCGGCAGGAGACAGATGCCAAGACAAAAGTAGATAAGAATACACAGATTAATGTGGTGGTCAGTAGCGGCAAAGAAGAAAAGACCGTTATGGTTCCGAATGTTGTAGGAATGCGTGAAGACGAGGCACAGAAGATGCTGGACGACGTCAAACTGGTGGTGGATTCCACAGCGGTTTATGATAGCAGTGTAGAGGAAGGGAAGGTTATATCTACGGATCCGGCTTCCGGTGTTGAGGTAAAAGAAGGCACCAAGGTTACAATGACTGTCAGCATGGGCGCTGAGAAGGCCACCGTTCCGAATCTGGTCGAACTGAGCCAGGAAGATGCAGAAGCGGCTCTGGCTGCTGCGGGGCTTGTGGGAAGTGCTTCTGAGGAGTATAGTGATAAGTATGACGCCGGGATTGTCATGTCGCAGAAGACGAAGGCTGATAAGAAAGTGGATGCCGGGACAACGGTTGAGTATGTTGTCAGTAAAGGGCCGAAGGTGGAGATGGTAAAAGTACCCTCGATCATTGGTTACAGCCAGGACGTTGCAATTCAAATGTTGGAAGCGGAAGGCTTACAGGCAGGAGATATTACACCAGAGCCGAGCGAAACGGTGATGGCAGGGTATGTAATCAGGCAATCTGCGCCAGCTGATAGCACGAAGGCAAAAGGGGAAGCTGTTGATTTTGTAATAAGTTCAGGCCCTAAAAAAAATACTGAACCGGAGAATCCAGATAACGGCACCGATCCAGGAAATGGTTCAGGTGACAGTGATACAGAAGGTTATTAGTTTATGCAGGGAAAGATAATAAAGGGAATTGCCGGATTCTACTACGTACACGTAGTAGAATCCGGTATTTATGAGTGTAAAGCAAAAGGTGTATTCAGAAAAGAAAAGGTAAAGCCCCTGGTAGGGGATGACGTCGAGATCGAGATTTTAGACGAGGCGGAGAAGACCGGCAATATTGTCCTGGTTCTGCCCAGAAGGAACGAATTGATCCGCCCCGCTGTGGCGAACATTGACCAGGCGCTGGTCGTGTTTGCGGTGACAGAGCCAAAGCCTCATTTCAACCTGCTGGACAGGTTCCTTGTCATGATGGAAAGCAAGGAGATTCCGGTAGTGCTTTGTTTCAATAAGAAGGACATAGCCTCACAGCCGGAACTCAAAGAACTGCAGGAGATCTACAGCGCCTGCGGATACCGGGTCATATTCACCAGTGCTTTAAACGAGGAGAATATCGGGACTGTAAAGGAAGTGCTTCTGGGTAAGACGACCGTGATTGCGGGACCATCCGGGGTAGGGAAGTCCTCTCTGATCAATCTGCTCCAAACGGAGATCCGGATGGAGACGGGCAGTATCAGCAAAAAGATTGCAAGAGGAAAGCACACGACCAGACATTCCGAGTTAATTACGATAGACGGGAGTTCCTATATCATGGATACGCCTGGTTTCAGTTCTCTGTATGTCAATGATTTTGAAAAAGGGGAGCTCAAGTACTATATCAGAGAGTTTGCCCCCTATGAAGGAAAGTGCCGGTTTAACGGATGCGACCACGTGCACGAGCCGGGGTGTGCTGTAAAAGCGGCCGTGGAACATGGAGAGATTCATACCGTCCGGTATGAGGATTATCTGGAAATGTATCAGGAATTACAGGAGAAGAAGAGGTATTAGCTTATGAAAAATATTTTGGCGCCATCTATTTTGTCAGCAGATTTTAAGGTTTTAGGAGAACAGATACGGATTACATCGGATAATGGTGCAAAGTACCTGCATTTCGATGTTATGGACGGCATGTTCGTTCCCAGTATTTCTTTTGGAATGCCCGTCCTGAAGTCAATCCAGGGGGTAAGCCCCCAGGTGATGGATGTGCATCTGATGGTAACAGATCCGGGGCGTTATGTGGAGGCTTTCCAGGAGGCCGGAGCAGATATTCTGACAGTTCATCTGGAAGCATGTGAGGATGTGCAGGCCGTGCTGGACAAGATCCACGCCTGCGGTATGAAGGCCGGGGTAACGATTAAGCCGGCTACACCGGTGGAGGCGCTGGCGCCATTTCTGGATCAGGCGGACATGTTTTTGATTATGAGTGTGGAGCCTGGTTTTGGCGGACAGGCATTTATTCCGGAATCACTGGACAAGATCAGAAGCCTGCGTTCTATGCTGAAAGAGCGTGGACTGAATACAGACATCGAAGTCGACGGCGGGATTTACCAAAGCAATGTGAAAGAAGTCCTGGATGCAGGCGCGAATGTAATCGTGGCGGGTTCCGCAGTATTTAAGGGAACAATTGCGGATAATGTGACAGGACTGATGGAGATTTTGAAAGAAAATGAGTAAACGAACAGTAATTGTCAGCGGCGGACTATTGGAGGAAGAATTCGCCGTTGATATCTTAAAGGATGAAGAGACTGAATTTATTATTGGTGTGGACAGGGGACTCCTCTTCCTTTACGAGCATAACATCCTCCCCGACTATATCGTAGGAGATTTCGACAGTGCGCCCGAAGAGGTCATTGCGTACTATAAAGAAGAGACAAAGGTTCCGATCCGGGAATTTAATCCTGTGAAGGATGCATCGGATACAGAGATCGCACTGCGTCTGTGTCTGGATCTGCACAGGCGGAATATCCTGATATTGGGGGCAACCGGCACCAGGCTGGACCATGTGTGGGCGAATGTGCAGACGCTGAAGGTGGCCCTGGACGCGGGGGCAGATGCCAGGATTGTGGACAGGCATAACCAGATACGGCTTCTTAAAGAGGAGCTGGTTCTGAAAAAGGAAGAGGCATATGGTCCATATTTCTCCGTATTTCCTTTGGGCGGTGAAGTGGAGGACTTTAATATAACCGGAGCCAAGTATCCTCTGAGCCATCATATGCTGACGCCTTTTGACAGTCTGTGTGTCAGCAATGAAATAGAGGGGGATGAGGTGAGAATCTCGTTTCCTTACGGGACGGTTGTCTTGATGGAGACACGGGACTGATGCTGTATTGGAGAGAAGAACAGGTATATGCAGAGGGCATGTCTTTACTCATAAAGAAGTCTGTGGCAGGCCGCAGAATAAAGATTAAGATACTAAATTATTGGTTGAGCAATGAAGTTCCAAAGTAGCAGAGATAAAAATGAAACCGGCAGTACGGGAAGTGATTTCCTATACTGCCGGTATTTTTTATTGTTTATCTTGTTTGTCACGTTCTATTGTTTCGTTGATTGCTCTGTTAATAAACTGAGTTGCACTTTCATTCATGCTGGCTGCATGTTCTTGGACTTTAGTTCTATGTTCTGGGGTCATTCTTACTTTGACTTCCACAAATTTACTATTATATCTTGCATTGGCTTCTTTACGTGCTGGCGTTAATTTACGACCAGCCTTCTTTTTTTCTTCGCTCATTAAGATCATCTCGCTCGCAGCATTGGCGCCTTGGAGTGAAAAACTCCAATCTATCAAAAATCGCATGTGAATTATAGTGAATTACTCCAACTCGTAAAGGGCAGGAGTAATTTTGTATTTGACCGCATTATTATTTGGCGGTTACGATACTATGCTGCAAGTATCTGCTAAGGTCTTTATCCAGTCGCTATTAGTTTTCTATCTTCTTCCTATACTCCGAAGGAGAGAAGCCTTTCGTCTTATGAAACAGTCTGCTGAAATATAGCGGATTATCGTATCCGACAATTCTTGATATTTCTGAAACAGAATACTGTGTGGTTTCAAGAAGGAGCTGTGCGTTGGCAATTCTTGCGGAAACAATATACTGCATAGGCGTAGTGCCGGTATATTTCTTAAAGCTTCTGATAAACCAGCTGATGCTCATGCCACGGGACTGGGCATATTCCTTGATATTAATCTCGTTGCTGTAATTATCACTAAAATATTGTGCAGCCATATCCATTTCATTATCAAGATATACGTCAGAAAGTTTTCGTTCTTTTTGAAGCTCTCTGTGTATGGAGATTAATAGGTGGCGCATAAGGATGGTCAGTAGTTCTTCGTAATCATCCTGACAACGCTGCAATTCTGATATCATTCTTTTATAGATTTTTTCATATTCTAATGAAGTACCTACAAAGAAGGTGCGCATATTATCTTTGATTCCATATTTTCTCAAAATGTTCTTTACATCACTTCCTGTGAAATGAACCCAGTAAACTTCTGTTTTGTCCTCGCCATAGTATTCATACTTTTGCAGTTCTCTCGGACGGAAGAGCACCATGTTTCCGGCGGTGACGATGGTATCATTTTCTTCATTATCAAAATGAAAGTGAGCCTGCCCCGCACTGATATAGATAAGCTGATAATCTACACGGCCACGGGGACGATAGGTAGGAAGTTTTGGTCTTGTAAGCAGACGATAGGTTCCGCAACTGCCGACAATTAAAGGTCTGCTCTTATCCTTAAAGTCGATGGCGGAGTTGTTCAGATAACCGGAATTTAAATACATATAGACACCTCCGATAGGGATATTTACTTAATCGTTTTCGTAAAAATTATACTTTTTATGATATTGTACCATTTTGTGCATATTCTGTCTATTATAGTTTATGGACAAAAATTGCAGAATACACTAGAATTAAGCTAACAAAAGTGAAAAACGAAAATAAACAGAAAAAATAAAAGTGTGTGGGGTACACCATGTAAGGAGGAGGTTACAATGATCGTACCACGTTATTATGAGGATTTGAGTGTTTTACATGAGAATACGATGCCGGTGAGAGCATATTACATTCCAGCATCAAAGAGAATGGATAATCTTGTAGAGCACCGTGAAGAGTCAGACCGTATCCAGTTCTTAAACGGAACATGGAAGTTTAAGTACTTTGACAGCATCTATGATGTAAAGGAAGAGTTTTACAAGGCGGGATTTGATTTATCAGGATATGCAGACATGAAGGTTCCTGGTGTATGGCAGAACAAGGGTTATGACTGTCATCAGTACACAAACATCAAATATCCATTTCCATTTGATCCGCCATACGTACCACAGGATATTCCTTGCGGCGCATATGTATATGACTTCGAGTATAAGAAGGACGAGAAAGCAGGAAAAGTTTTCCTTAACTTTGAAGGAGTAGACAGCTGCTTTTATGTATGGGTAAACGGTTTCTATGTTGGATACAGCCAGGTACCACATGCCACAAGCGAATTCGACATCACAGAGGTCATCAATGATGGAAAGAACACTATCGCAGTTTTAGTAATGAAGTGGTGCGATGGTTCTTACTTAGAAGATCAGGACAAGTTCCGAATGAGCGGAATTTTCAGAGATGTATATATCTTAAAGAGACCAGAAGCAGGCATACGTGATTACAGAATTACCACAAAGGTATCAAAGGAAGCAGCAAAGGTTAACTTATCCGTAGAATTTACAAATTCAGTAGAGACGAAGGTAACACTTGAAGATAAGAACGGAGCTGTAGTTGCTGCAGACTCTATTTCAGAAAACGGAAATATTGAACTTGAGGTTGCATGCCCGGTTCTCTGGAATACAGAAAATCCTTACCTTTATACATTACTCCTTGAGACTGAGAATGAAACAATCGTTGAATATGTTGGATTTAGAACAATCGAGATTATTGATAAGGTTATCTACTTCAATGGACAGAAGATAAAGTTCCGAGGTGTAAACAGACATGATTCAGATCCTGTAACAGGATTTGCAATCAGCATGGAACAGCTTATGACTGACCTTATCATGATGAAGCAGCATAACTTCAACTCTATCAGAAGCAGTCATTATCCTAATGCTCCATATTTCTACCAGCTTTGTGATAAGTACGGATTTATGGTTATTGATGAAGCGGATATAGAAGCACACGGACCATTCATGCTTTATAGAAAAGAAGATACAGACTACAACAGATTTAAGAGATGGAATGAAAAACTTGCAGATGATCCTGCATGGGAGAAATCCATTCTTGACAGAGTGCAGCTGATGGTAGGAAGAGATAAGAACAGACCTTCCATCGTGATGTGGTCAATGGGAAATGAGAGTGCTTATGGCTGCAACTTTGAAAAGGCTCTTAAGTGGACAAAGGAATTTGATCCATCAAGAATCACACAGTATGAGAGTGCAAGATACAGAAACTATGATGTGACATACAATTATGAACATCTTGATTTATACAGCAGAATGTATCCTTCCGTTGAAGAAATCAGAGAATATCTTGAGAAGGATGCAAGCAAGCCATTCTTACTTGTAGAGTACTGTCACAGTATGGGGAATGGCCCTGGAGATCTTGAGGATTACTTCAAGCTGATTCAGGAAAATGACCTTATGTGCGGAGGTTTTGTCTGGGAGTGGTGTGACCACGCAATTGACAAGGAAACAGCAGAAAATGGAAAGACAATGTACTACTATGGCGGAGATCACGGTGAGACAGTGCATGACTCAAACTTCTGTATGGATGGTCTTGTATATCCTGACAGAAAGCCTCACACAGGACTTTTAGAATATAAAAATGTATACAGACCTGCGAGAGTGGTTTCTTATGATGAAGAAAGCAGCAAACTAGTTCTTCATAACTACATGGACTTCGATGACTTAAAGGATTTTGTAAATGCTCAGTATGAAGTGACCTGCGATGGACTTACAGTGGATTCAGGAAAGCTTACCGTACCTTCCATAGCTCCTCACAGTGATGGAGAGATGGAAATTAAGATTAAGGTTCCGAATAAGGGTAAGGTATTCCTTAAGATTACCTACACTCTTAAGAAGGAAATGGGACTGATTCCTGCAGGATATGTGCTTGGCTTTGATGAAGTAAAGATTCCAAATGAAGATGCAAGAAATCAGAACGCAGTAAAGTGGTTAGAGAAAGAAGCAACACAGTCTGATATGGAAGTATCAGAAACAGGTACTCAGGTTACTATTAAGGGTAAGTCGTTTACTTATATCTATAGCAAGAAGAATGGAATGTTTGAATCCCTCGTATTTGCCGGAAGAGAATACATCGACAGACCAACGGAACTTAATATCTGGAGAGCACCTACAGATAATGACATGTATGCAAAGCTTGAATGGAAGAAGGCAAAATACGATGAAGCTTACGTAAGAGCCTATGAGACAGACATCAACCAGTCAGCTGAAGGTGTAGAGATTACAGTTAAGACTTCAATGTCAGCAGCAACTGTTCAGAAGATTCTTGATGCAGCTATTACATGGAAAATCGATTGTGACGGAGCAATTACTTCATCTATCCAGGTTGTAAAGGATGACGAGTTCCCAGATCTTCCAAGATTCGGACTTAGACTTTTCTTAAATAAGAAACTTGAAAATGTTTCTTACTTTGGAATGGGACCTCACGAAAGCTACAGAGATAAGCACCAGTCTACAAGCCACGGATTATACAGAGCCAAGGTAAGTGAAATGCATGAGGATTACATCATGCCACAGGAAAACAGCAGTCACTTCGATTGCGATTATGTAGAAATCGCAAATGGCCAGTTCGGTATTGCGGCAGCATCAGAGAAAACATTCTCATTCAATGCATCTGTTTATACACAGGAAGAACTTGAGAGAGCGGCACACAACTATGAACTTGAAGAGTCAGAGAGTACAGTGCTTTGCCTTGATTATGCATTAAACGGAATCGGTTCTAACAGTTGCGGACCGGTAGTAACGGATCAGTATAGATTCGATGATGTAGCATTTGACTTTAATATCAAGTTAGTTCCTTTTGTAAAAGGATAAAATCGAATAACTGCAGGGCGGGTATGGATTATGTTACCCCGGGGAAAATGAAATATCCGCCGGCTGCATTATTATATGAGCAAGGATAATTTCTTCATAACTGTTAGGGTAACGGTTGTGAATACAAAAATGTACAGAGAAGGAGTGATCTTTTAATGGAGGAAAAAAGATACTTGAAGTGGTATAACAAAGTCGGATACGGCTCTGGTGATATCGCAGGAAATGTTGTTTATGCGCTTTTATCAGCGTTTGTAATGATTTATTTAACAGATATTGTAGGACTTAATTCCGGTATCGTTGGAACACTGATTATGGTGTCCAAGATTTTCGATGGAATCAGTGATGTGTTCTTTGGAGCAATGATTGATAAAACAAAGACAAAACTTGGAAAAGCAAGACCATGGATGTTGTATGGATACTTCGGATGTGCCGTATGCTTAGTTGCAATCTTCTGTATTCCTGTTGATATGGGACAGAAAGCACAGTATGCATGGTTCTTTATCGCATATATATTATTAAATGCTGGTTTCTATACAGCTAACAACATTGCATACTCAGCACTTACAGCACTTATTACAAAGAATAACTCAGAGCGAGTTCAGATGGGTTCTATCAGATTCATGTTTGCATTTGGTACAAGCATGTTAATCCAGGCAGTAACAGTTGGTTTTGTAGCAAAGCTTGGTGGCGGTGCTGCAGCATGGAGAATGGTAGCAATCATTTATGCAATCATCGGTGTTATTTCTAATACACTTTCTGTTTTATCAGTTAAGGAGCTTTCTGATGAAGAACTTGCAGAAGGTAAGACAGAGGAAGAAAAGGAAGAGAAGTACAATCTTATTGATGCTTTCAAGATTCTTGTTCACAACAAGTACTTCCTTATGATCTGCGGAACATACCTTTTAATGCAGCTTTATTCAGCAACACTTGGAATGGGTATCTACTTCATGAAGTATGTGCTCGGTGATGAGGGATTATTCGGAACTTTCTCATGGGCAGTAAATATTCCTATGATTGTTGGTCTTTTGGTAACACCACTTTTGGTAGCAAAGTTTAGAGGAATGTACAAACTTAATATCATAGGTTATATTATAGGTACAGCGGGACGACTTGGTGTAATAGCAGCCGGATATATGGGAAATATCCCACTTATGCTTGCATTCACAGCTATCGCAGCTCTTGGTATGAGTCCACTTCAGGGTGATATGAATGCTTTAATTGCAACAACTTCAGAATATACGAGACTTACAACCGGCAAGAAAGTTGACGGTACAATGTATTCTTGTACATCCTTTGGTACAAAGGTTGGCGGCGGTATTGGTACAGCCATCGCAGGCTGGATGCTTGCAGCAAGTGGGTATATCAAGAACGCACTAGTTCAGCCAGAGTCATGTGTGAATATGCTTCATGTAATGTATTTATGGCTCCCAATGATCTTTAACTTATTAATCACATTTGTCCTTATCAAGTTAAATGTTGAGAAGGCAAACAAAGAACTTCAGAAAGAAGCAGAATAATGTCTATGTAAGAGGGGCATTGTCTTATAGGTAACCCCTTTAAGGCAATGCTTTTTCTTAAGCAAAGAAGCTGATAGGTCAAAGCTTAGGAAACAAGAAGAATAATTTGGGAAGAAGTGAGGTTGGTGGCAATCATACCGATCATCAGCATGGCGAGATATTAGCAGCATCTATTAACCTTGATGCAATCGGAATCGTAAAGAAAACATACGATATGAAGATTTCCGCCTACAGTTCGCAGGTAGAGACAGCAAGAAAGGTAACAGGACATCCAATCCCTGCAAAGGAAGAGGAAAGAAGAGCAGGAGATCCATCTACACTTATTGCATCAAGTGAAAAGGCAAAGACCGTTCTTGGATGGAATCCACAGTTTGCTGACCTTGAGACAATTATTGATACTGCATGGAAATGGCACCAGGCTCATCCACACGGATATGAGACAGTTTAGGAGGCGGTCAAAATGATTAACAAGCTTACAGCTTATTGAAGTGGGTTTCTTAAGAAAATAAAAGGGCCATTTCACATTGTGAAGTGGTCTGATTTTTAAAGTATTCAGTTTTCACAAATTGTCCTTTTAGATTCTGCCTGATGCTTATGCACGGATTACATGCTCAAACATAGGTGCGTAGAAATCTAAAAGTACATCTACATAATTCTTAATCTTGCTCATTTTGTTCATCTCCTTTCTTTATCTTACAAGGTCATTATAGGGCGAAAAGATATATAAATCTTGCCAAAAAGCATTAAAAAGTAGACAAAAATTGCAGACGGATAAAACGTCGTATTATTTTGTGCAGGATGTATACCATTAAGTTTATTGGAAAGTTAGAGCGGGCAGGGTAAAATATTAATGATGATATTAATGGGAAAGGAGTGGTTATTTTGCATTTAGAATATAAGGAAACAAAGCGTTTGGTAAAGATATCAGAGAGAATATCGAAGCATGTAGAGCCACACCTTCACAGTGCCTTGGAAATCGTATATGTTACGGAAGGTACGTTGGAACTTGGTATGGGAACGGAGCTGTTTCATATGGAGACAGGTGATATAGGATTTATTTTCCCGGATGTTATCCATCATTACCAGGTATTAGGAAGTGGTACAAGCAAGGCCTATTATATACAAATCCAACCTTCAACGGTTGGCGCTTTTTTTGATAAGCTTCAAAAATTCGCACCGAAATGTCCTGTAGTTACAAAAGAAAAGATAGGTGCCGATATGGTGAACGCTATCACAGCAGTCGCACATACAAGCGAATCAGAGGAAATGGTTGTAGAAGCGTATGTGCAAATCATTCTGGCAAAATGCCTGCCGGAATTATCACTTGTGGAGAAACAGAACGTGGGAAGTACAGACTTGGTATATCAGGTGGTTTCGTATATATCTGCTCATTTTAGAGAAGAGATGTCATTGGAGAAGATGGCTAGTGATCTTGGCGTAAGTAAATATGTATTATCGAGAACGTTCTCTGGAACCTTCCACAGAAACTTCAGCCAGTACCTAAACGACACCAGAATGAACTATGCAGTTCACTGCCTTGAGACAACGAATGACAATATCCTAGATATCAGTATGGAGAGTGGTTTTGATAGTCAGAGAACATTTAACAGAGCATTTAAGGACAGATATCATATGACTCCAAGCGAATATAGGAAGAACTGCAAAGGGATATGATGTTTAAATAACTGGTAAAAATACAGGTGTTATATTATATGATTATTCCGGGCGATTAGCCCATGCGCTGAAGCGCGTTCAGCGCACGGGTATCGCCGTTTAGCAAAGGCTGGTCG
>NZ_WKZK01000059.1:0-32612 GCF_009680135.1 Eubacterium sp. BIOML-A2 | reverse complement strand
TGTGTCAGTGGTGCTCCATTTTCAGGGCTGTTTCCCGCCTAGAATTTCTTAGGTCCGCGGCCGCGTTTTTGAAAGGACATGGATGTTCTCCGGGAGGCTTTTGGCGATCCCTTCATGGAGCGTCTCCATCCGTACCGCGACTAAAGCGCGTCACTAACTCCCGATTTATTTCATGTATTCCTGCTTTTTATTATAATGATGTGCCTCTTCCAACATCATATCTTTCACCTTCATCAGACGAATCTGGGTGCTTCTCTCATTTTCATCCAATTTCATTGTAATATACTTGATGTTCTTTTCTGCCTCTGGTATGATGACGTGTTCCAGCGCGTTTACGCGCCTTCTTGTCTTCTCGATCTCTGCCGCCATGAGCTGGCACGCTTTTTCGCACTCTGCAAGCCGTATCATATCGGGCAGTATATCTGCCAGCGACTTAACGGCCCCATCCAGATCACTGGATGTAAAGGCAAAACCATAGGAATAGATATCATTCTCATCTGCTGTCCTTGTCTTGTAATCAAAGGTCGGTATATCTACACTCATGACATTCTTTTCCTTCGGAACCAGATTGATTTCCTGTTTTGGCGCCATGAGTGCTGTATTCAGCGCTGCCTCGGACATCCCTGCTTTGGCTATAACAAAGTTTTTGTTGGCAGAAAGGATTCCGGCTTCCACCCTCAAACGAACCTCCATGTTCTCCCGCACCAGATCCAGATACTGGCGCATCAGCTCATCCCGTTTGTCTTTCAAAAGCTTGTGGCCGCGGATGGCAGTCAGTCTTTTTTTCTTCAATCGGGTCAGTTCCATACGGGTTGGGTTAACCTGTGTTGATGCCAAATGTAATCACCTCTCTTTTTCTATGCCGCCTGCTGCGTTTTCCTTATTCTTTCCCGTAGTACAGGTCTAAGAACTTGTCGTCTATACGTTTCAGTTCTGCCCTTGGCAGCATGGAGAGTAATTTCCATCCGATATCCAACGTCTCTTCAATGCTTCGGTCTGTCTGATATCCCTGGGATACATATTCATGTTCAAATGCATCTGCAAACTTTGCATAGATCAAATCAACGTCTGTCAGGGCGGCTTCACCGAGAATCACCATCAGCTCTTTGGCGTCCTTGCCTCGTGCATAAGCCGCAAACAGCTGGTTCATCGTATTGGAATGGTCGGCGCGCGTCTTGCCTTCGCCGATTCCCTTATCCTTCAGACGCGACAGGGACGGCAGTACGTCGATAGGAGGCGTAACACCTTTTCTATACAGATCACGGCTCAAGATGATCTGGCCCTCCGTAATATACCCCGTCAGGTCAGGAATCGGGTGTGTCTTATCATCTTCCGGCATGGTCAGGATCGGGATCATTGTGATACTTCCCTTTTTGCCATTCTGCCGACCGGCTCTCTCATACAGCGATGCCAGGTCCGTATACATATATCCCGGATATCCGCGGCGCCCCGGAACCTCTTTACGGGCGGCGGAAACCTCACGCAGGGCATCCGCGTAGTTTGTGATATCGGTCAGGATAACAAGCACGTGCATATCCTTTTCGAAAGCAAGGTATTCCGCCGCTGTCAGTGCCATACGCGGGGTCGCAATACGCTCGATCGCGGGGTCATTTGCCAGGTTGACAAACAAAACGGTCCTGTCAATCGCTCCTGTTGCTTTAAAGCTTTCTATAAAAAAGTTGGACTCTTCAAACGTGATACCCATTGCGGCAAATACAACGGCAAAATTCTCGTTCGTCCCCAGTACCTTTGCCTGTCTTGCAATCTGCGCGGCAAGCTGGGCATGGGGCAGGCCGGAAGCAGAGAATATAGGCAGCTTCTGCCCCCTTACCAGGGTGTTCAGACCGTCAATGGCAGAAACACCCGTCTGGATAAACTCCTCCGGATAGTTTCTGGCAGCCGGGTTCATAGGCAGGCCGTTAATATCCATGCGTGCATCCGGAAGAATCTCCGGCCCCTCATCGATCGGACGGCCCAGGCCGTCGAATACACGCCCCAGCATATCCTCAGAAACTCCAAGTTCCATGCTCCGTCCCAGAAAACGGACTTTACTGTTTGACAGGTTAATACCTGTTGCACTTTCAAATAACTGTACCAGAGCGTCGTTTCTGTTAATCTCCAGCACCTTGCAGCGCCTTGTTTCGCCGTCTGCAAGCTCGATCTCTCCCAGTTCATCGTAGGTGACATTTTCCACGCCGCGCACTAACATCAGAGGACCGGCTACCTCCTGTATGGTTCTATACTCTTTTGGCATTAGAAGTCCTCCTTCCCGATTGTGTTGGCAATTTCCATATGCAGCTCTTTCTTCACTTCCTCGTATGCACTGTCCAGCTGATCCTCTTGTGTATACTTGAAACGGCCGATCTGCTCGCGGACCGGCATACGAATCAGCTTCTGCAGCGAAGCGCCTTCTGCAAGCGCCGCTACGGCCTGTTCATAGAAAGCCATAACCAGTTTCATCATCATATGCTGCTTTTTGAGTGAGGTGTAAGTATCCACCTCATGGAAGGAGTTCTGATGCAGGAAATCTTCCCGGATAGAACGTGCGGCTTCCATCTTGAGGCGGTCACTCGGGGACAGGGCGTCCATACCAACCATCTTCACAATCTCTTCCAGCTCTGCCTCTTCCTGAAGAAGTGACATCATCTTCTGGCGGTTTTCCATCCAGTCAGGTGCAACTTTGGCGTTGAACCATTTTTCCATATCATCCAGATACAGCGAATAACTGTTCAGCCAGTTGATCGCAGGGAAATGTCTCTTATACGCAAGCGCAGAGTCCAGTCCCCAGAATACTTTCACGATACGAAGAGTTGCCTGTGACACCGGCTCGGAAATATCGCCGCCGGGAGGGGATACCGCTCCGATCGCGGACAGCGCTCCTTCCCTGCCGTCTTTTCCAAGGCAGATCACATGGCCGGCCCGTTCATAGAACTGTGCAAGACGGCTGCCCAGATATGCGGGGTAGCCCTCCTCGCCAGGCATCTCTTCCAAGCGCCCGGACATTTCCCGAAGAGCCTCCGCCCAGCGGGATGTTGAGTCTGCCATTAAGGCTACTGAGAATCCCATATCCCTGAAGTATTCTGCGATTGTGATTCCTGTGTATATAGAGGCTTCACGGGCTGCCACAGGCATATCGGATGTATTTGCTATCAGCACCGTCCGCTCCATCAGTGACTGACCCGTCTTGGGATCCTTCAATTCCGGAAACTCGTTCAGAACGTCCGTCATCTCATTGCCGCGCTCGCCGCATCCGATATAAACAACGATATCTGCTTCCGCCCATTTTGCAAGCTGATGCTGTATAACTGTCTTACCGCTTCCAAATGGGCCCGGAACCGCTGCCACACCGCCTTTTGCGATGGGAAAGAAAGTATCTACAACACGCTGCCCTGTAACAAGCGGCATCTCAGGCGGCAGTTTTTTCTGATAAGGCCGCCCTCTTCGAACCGGCCACCTCTGCATCAGGGTCAGATTCTTATCACCGTCCGCAGTCTCAACAACCGCAACTATCTCTTCCACCGTAAACTCACCGGCTTTGATTTCTTTTATTTTTCCTTTTATGCCATAAGGCACCATGATTTTCTGCTGAACAACGATCGTTTCCTGTACCGTACCGATGATATCCCCGGGCTCTACGTCATCCCCTGCAGCCACTGTAGGGACAAATTCCCATTTCAAATCTCTTTTCAAAGATGATACTTCCACTCCGCGTTTCAGATTGTTTCCGGAAATCTTCATGATATCATCAAGCGGCCTCTGGATTCCGTCATAGATATTGCTGATCAGGCCGGGTCCTAATTCCACAGACATGGGAACTCCCATAGACTGTACCGGTTCTCCGGGCCCCAGTCCTGAAGTTTCCTCATAAACCTGAATAGAAGCCTCATCTCCATGTATCTCTATGATCTCTCCAATCAGTCTTTGATTACTGACACGAACGACGTCAAACATATTCGCGTCACGCATACCCTCTGCAATAACCAGAGGTCCTGCCACTTTTTTAATTACTCCTGTACTCATTCGAACCTCCTACCCCTGCGAAAACAGGATGTCTGATCCGACTGCCTGTTCCACGGTTTTCTTTACACCTTCCACACCTGCGCCAGTATTACCGGATACCCCCGGTATCTGAATAATCGCAGGCAGTGTCCGTTCTTTATACTCTTCGATTACATCCTTTAATTCTGCTGCCACAGCCTCAGTAATATAGATAATTCCATATTTACCGCTTGCAAACTGTCTTATCTTAGCTTCCGCTTCTTCTTTGCTCCGGACGGGGCAGATGCTAAGGCCCAGTGTTGCGAAGCCGTATATGCTGTCGTAGTCGCCAATCACTGCTATCTTATACATACATCTCCCTGATCCTTTCCCTGATCGCCTCATCCGGAAAATCATTCTGCTTCCCGGTCAGGATAATCCGAACAGTTTTTATTTCATTTTCCCTTGCCAGCACATAGGCTACCAGCGGGCCTACAGAAAAAGAATTGTATTTCTGCGGCCGGATTGTTTCCATCATGCGGTTATCGCACCACCGTTCGAATGCCGAAGGGGATTCCTCCAGCGCCGCCGCACCCTCCGCGTAGGAAGTACCCAGAAGATAGTCTCTGACCGCATCAAGCCCGGACACCGCGGCTTTCGATAACTGCTCTACATTTACGCTGCTGCAGGGCGCCATCGCGCGCTTCATAAACTCCAAAGATTTGCCCGTCTTCTGCGAACGGACGGCGATCTTAATATCCGCAATTGCCACGGTAGACTCGGCATAGTTTTTGATAATCTCATCTTCCGCCTTCTGCCCCGCCTCATAAATGGCTTCCAGGGCCGCCCTGTCGACGATGATATCGCACAGCTGCCCATCTCTCGTATGAAGAAGCGTATCATAGGCCTCTGCCGCCGTCTCCCCCATAGTCCCCGGAAGTCTGTAGAATTCCTTATTTCTCACAATCTGAAGCATCTCCGGCCCCGGGATGGAACAGTCGTCATAAAAAATATTCTTATTCTCCACTTCCGTGCACACTTCTTTAATTGCAGCCTTCAGATTATGGTACAGCTTGGAATAAGACAGGACATCAAACACTGACAGATCGGGAGCAACATCGCGAATCACTTCCCAGGTCTTCTCTTCTTCCCGTTTCAGCATGGCAGAAGCGTCCATAGAACCTGTTGCGTCTCCCCAGCCTTTTTCACTCAGAAGCTGCAGGCACTGCTCTTCATCCGAACAAGCCAGCAGCCGCTCAATTTCAGTACCTGAAAACAGGGAGGACTCCAAAGCCCGTATACGCGCAACCGCGTAAGTATACTCTAAATCATTCAAAATAAACCCTCCTGCTTATACAACTTAGGTTTGGTACTTTCAAACCTTAGTTGTAAAGTACATCCTGTTGACTTGGGCTCGGTTCTTTCGAGCCTTAGTAACACGGATGTTTCCTTTCAACCTATCCGAATAATAATCCATGCACTTTATCGGATAATTCATCCCTCTTTGCTTCGAATAAAGCCCGAATGGTACAGTTTTCTTCGATCCCTCCATATACCAGGATGAAACCGCCACTCATCTCTTTTGCATCCCTGGACAGGCTTAAGGCGCCGCCCTTACCGGCAGCAGTTTTCTGAATCACCTCTTCAAATCCAGCGGGCATTCTCGCCAGATCTTCTGCCGAAAAGCAGATGACGCCGTCTTCCGGCAGGACATATTCTTCCAGCATCTTCCGGATCATTTCAAAATATGCTTCTGTATCCAGATTCAATAACCTGTCATATGCCTTGTCGAGCACATCTGCTATCACTTCCTGCTTCGCGCGCAGAATCGCCTGCCTCCGCTGCATCTCGCAGGAGGAAGCGATACGCTGTGCGTAATGCTCCGCATCCGCCTGAGCCTTGTCGGAGATTTTCCCGGCCTGCAATGCCGCCTCTGCGCGGGCATCCTTTAATATTTTCTCTGCCTTTGCCTCAGCCTCGGCGATTTTCTCTTCCGCTGTATGGGCCGCCTCATCCAGGATCTGACTTTTCATTTTGTCTAATCCGCTCATTTATAAGCTCTCCTTCTTCATACTACTTGCGTCTTTGTGATACATTCCCAATTATACCTGAATTGCAGTTACTGCCAAGAAAGAGATCAGAAGTGCCAGAATTGCATATGTCTCAACCATTGCAGGGAAAAGCATTGCTTTACCGAACTGATCCGGTTTTTTTGCAATGATGCCGATAGATGCCGCCGCAGTTTTTCCCTGGGATCTTCCGGAAATTAAACCTACGATACCGATTGGAAGGCAGGCTGCCAGAATCAGAAGCCCGGTCGTAACAGAGATCTCTGCCGCGCCGCCGCCCAGAAGGCCGATCTTTGAAAGTGTTACGAAACCGATAATCAATCCATACAGTCCCTGTGTACCGGGCAGCAGCTGAAGAATCAATACCTTTGCAAACTTACTCGGATCCTCCGATACAACTCCGGATGCAGCCTGTCCTGCTATCCCGACTCCCAGTGCTGAACCTGCTCCTGAAAGAAATACCGCAACTGCCGCGCCAAGAAGCGCATAAACAATACCTAACTGACTCATAAATTTGTTTCCTCCTTAATATCTGCATATTTTGTATTTTCTTTAAAAGGGTGAAATGCACGTCCGCCGCCCTCATAGAACTTACCGAAAAACTCTACATACTGCAGTCGGTTTGTGTGCACATATGCGCCCAAAAGATTAATCGCTATATTAAATGTATGCCCCACGATAAAGGCAGCAATAAACACGATTACTCCAAGCACGCTCTTGCCGCCCATACTTCCCATCTGGTTTACAACGGACGCGATCACACCGGTAGCCAGGCCAAGTGCAAGAAGCCTTGAATAAGAAAGCACATCGCTGAGCCACCCGCTGACATTGTAGAGGTCGTATGCCCCCAGCGCCAGACGGATCCCGAAGTTCTTATTCGCACGTCCTGACATCAGTACAATGCCGACTGCACCTATGATAGCCAGCCATTTACCGAGCGCATTCACCGCCGGCGGGAATACGATGGTTGTCTGGGCAATGGATGCAAAAATGTTACTTGGAATCAACATGATCAAAAGCCCCATTAAAAGCATATACCAGAGGACTACGTCACAGAAGAAGTCCATGTATCTTTTATCCCTCAGGCATAGATAGCCCTTGATGCCCAGCCCGGTAAAAAGATGGATCACTCCAAACAGCATAGAGTAGATCAAGAGCTTCATTGGTTCATCCAGAGGAACGAACCACACCGCCGGTATCCCGACCTCGTGCCCGAAAAATGTCCTTGATATGACATTCACCACGTCCCCGAAATAGCCGCCAAACATGATGCCCCAGAACAGGGTGGATATCCCACACCAGAAAAACAGCTGAATGGATGTCTTCATGCTTCTGCCCATTCTTGGAAACTTTATAATTAATATCCCGCATACAATAGAAACGATCGCCCCGTATGCCGCATCTGAAAGCATCAGACCAAACAGAAACACATAGAAAAATGACATAATTGAGGTGGGGTCTACTTCTCCCCTGCCCGGCAGGCCGAACGCCTCCAGTATCCCCTCTGCGCTGGATGAAAACCTGCTGTTCTGCAGGAGTACAGGCGCTTCTTCCTCTTCCTTTAGTTCCTCCAGATCCACGACACAGTCATATTTGCCGTCTAATGCCTTCTTAACCCGGACAGCTTCCTTTTTCGGCACATACCCGCTGATCAGGAAGGTCCGCTCCGACTGCGGCAGCTGACCGAGCACCTCATACTTATCTGCACGGATACGGTAATAATCTGCCAGAAGCTTCAGTCCTTCACGGTGAACCGCCAGGCTGGTGATTTCCTTCTCAATCTCAGCGACCCTGGAGTCAATTTCGGAAATCTCCTTCTCCATATCTGCCTTTGCCTCTGCGGGAACCTGATCCGTGACCTGGGACGGTCTTGCGAATCCCATGCTTCTGAGCGCTTCTTCTGCTGCCTCCGCATCTCTGCGCAGGCAGAATACGGCCAGATATATGGTGTCCTGCTCCGTGGAGATGATATGGATATCCGTCTCCAGTTCCGGCGCACGTTCCGCCAGCGCTGCATATACCTGTTCCAGCGTTAACTGTCCGGGCAGTGTTCCCGGCAGCATCACAATATGTTCTGTCCCCCCGAAGGCCACGGGTACATTAAGTGGCAGCCAGGGCATCAGGCTTTCGATACTATTTTCAATTTTAAGGATATTGGCTCTGTGTTCCGCCCGTTCCTTATCCAACGCCTGAATTCTTCTGGCCGTTCTCTGCAGATCATCCCTGTTCTCAATCACCGACCGGTACTTTTCTTTATCTACCAGGTCTTTTCCCTCCAATGACGACAGAAGGGACTGCTTCACGGGAGCATACTGATGCAGTAGGTGCAGCGCCTGGTCCGCCGATGCCGCAGCCTTTTCGAAACCGCTTCTGGCATTCGCCGTGTTCATTTTGCGGAAGTCTTCGTCCTCCTCCAAAATGTGGTTGATCTCCATCACTCCCATGTGCTGCAATTTTTCCAGGATTGCCTTCCGGTCTTTCTTCAATGCGCAGATACTCATTCGCTGCATCTGCAATACCGCCATAATGTATTACCTCCTTCATCCTGCTTTTTTATGAAACCAGTTGTGATATTACGAGGCTAACTGCCTGTTCTTCCTTCTCGGAAGCCAGCTCCTTAAGTGCACTGATTTCTTTTTCCACAGCAGACGCTGCTTCTTTCAGAGATTGTGCACCTTGTTCTTTCGCAGCTTCCATCATGGATTCTGCCTGTCTGCGAATCTCTTCTGCCTGATCGGCCTTCAGCATATCAGCCTCTTTCGATGCATCATCCAGTATTTTTCTGCACTTTGCATCGGCTTCTTTCACAATAGCCCCGGCTTTTGCTTCCGTTTCCCTGATCACTTGAATGGTTTCTTCTACCATAAATTGGTCACCGCCTTTCTGCGTACGCGTTTTTAGAATATCATAACAGTTCAGGCAAACCTGAACTGTTACGCATCCAGCCCATTGAAATTCGCCTGCGCGAAGTGCTGGATGCCAGCAACCACCATGTTTTGGTACGGTCTGCGCAGTAAATGTACAGACCTGCCTGAACTGTTATAGAATATCACACAATTTTTTGATGGTAAACAATAATATATTGACTTTTATTTTTAGAAATTCTGCAATTTGTTTCGATATACCTCTGATTTCCCCTTAAACACAAATAGAAAACCAAAATTAACTACTCTTATTATAGACAACACCTGGTTTTCTCAACCGCTTTTTTTGTTATTTGCTGAAAATAAAAACAATTTTGGAAAAGCCGTTCATTATAAAGCACGATGAGCTGGTTCTGCTCCTGATTCCAGTTCCAGTATCTCTGTGTCCATTTCTTTATGACATTTCCACTTGCAAGATACAGCATTTTTTCCAGTGAGCTATCGCTGGAAAGCTGTTGATGTTGTTTTCTGAGATAATCTGTCGGATTTGTTCTTTTGCTGCTGCCATAAAAAATACTCCTTTTTAATAAGAATTGTCATATCTGAATTCTTATCAAAAAGGAGCCATTTTTTACCAAAGGCACAAATTAATTAACACTACCTATTCCTATTCTTTGGTAAAGGACTTAAAAATCGGTATTAACCGACAGCCCCATTTTGCCGGCTAATATTTTACACTAACGTTCGCTGTAGTACTAGTCCGCATAGGTTAAGATAATTTTTCCCTAAGCATGGCAACGGCATTCTTTACAAGCTGCTCCATTTCTTCAGCGGATGCATTCTCACTGATGTCTCTCCACACTTTTATATCACGTCCTACTTCTCCGCCCATTTTAATGAATGGTTCCATCACTACCGCACCCTGGTAATGAATCTCCTTCAACGCACCCGTGATCTCGTCCCACGGTATTCTTCCATCCTCCTTCGGAGGCCTGCGGTTAGATTCTCCGACATGGAAGTGGCCCAGTCTGTCCCCGACAAGCCGGATTGCATCTGCAAAACTGTCTTCTTCTATATTCATATGGTAAGTATCCAGCAGTATTTTACAGTTCGGACTGTCCACCATGTCCACATAAGCCATTGCTTCTTTCGCAGTATTCACAAGGGATGATTCATAGCGGTTGACTACTTCTACCGCAAAGGTGATGCCGAAAGTCTCAGCCGCCTTCATAATTTCTTTTACAGAGTTCACGCTTCGTTTAACGACAGCGCTCTTATCTGTTACACCCGTGGTAAAAGGCTGGTTCCATGCACCAATATCAACACCGGAATACATATTCGAACCCATTTCACTCATGATTTTAAAGGTATCCAGTGTAAACTTTATTCCGCGGTTCCTTACGGTTTCATCCTCAGATGCCAGATCCTGATCTGCCCCAAGACCTACTGAAAACGTGAGTGTGATATCATTTCCTTTTGCCGCCCGTGCGATTTCATCCCTTTTGTTTTTCGACAGAGCGAAAAACGGTGCCGGTGCCACTTCCAGTATGTCCAGTCCTATCCTTTTGATCTGTTCAATTTGCCTGATAAAATCAGTGTTCCAGTCTGTATTAAAGTATCCGAAATGAATTCCTATTTTATTCATATGATTCCGCCTCTCTTAAATGATCTCAGCTCTCTTTTCAGGTCACGGATTGTTGTATGTTCATCAATATAAACCGTCTCAATCCCCATCGCATCTCCCCAGCCGCCAAGCTGGTCCGCCGTCAGGTCATAAGTCATGACTGTATGATGTGCGCCGCCTGTCATGAGCCAGGCTTCCAGACCGTTCTCAAAGTCTGGTTTTGGAGTCCAGAATGCAGTAGCAACCGGAAGGTTCGGCATTGGTTTTTCAGTTTTTTTACACGTGATGTCATTAATAATCAGCCGGAAATTGTCCCCCATATCAATCAGGGATGCAGCAATTGCGTCGCCTTCTTTAGCGGTAAATACGAGTCTCGCCGGATCTTCCCGGCCGCCCAGCACAAGTGGATTTACCCTAATGCTCACAGGGCCGTCCGCAATAGAAGGACAGATCTCAAGCATGTGCGTCTCCAGAATTCCTTCCTTTCCCGGAACAAGGTTATAGGTATAGTCCTCCATGAAGGAGGTTCCTTTTGCATCCTTGATTCCTGCCGTCATGAGCTTGACAAGACGAAGGAGCGCTGCCGTCTTCCAGTCACCCTCTGCCGCGAAGCCATAACCCTTTGCCATGAGTCGCTGCATGGCCAGCCCGGGCAGCTGCTTTAAGCTGCCCAGATCCCCAAAGTGAGTCACGACCGCCTGGTAATCCTTCTCCTTCATAAACCGCTCAACTCCAAGCTCGATCTGTGCCTGTACCGCTACATGGCGGCGGAATTCTGAAGGCTCCCTTCCATCTAACATGATCCCATAGCTTTCATAATACTCATCTGTAAGTGCATTTACGTCTGACTGCGATACCGCCTCAACTGCTTCGGCAGCCTCATTAACCGGATAGGTATCCACTTCCCAGCCGAACCGCATCTGTGCATCTACTTTGTCGCCCTCGGTATCCGCTACATTTCTCATATTATCCGAAAGCCTGAGAACCCTGAGATGGCTGCTCTCAAGAATACCTGCCGCCGTACGCATCCATCTGCCGATCTTTTCCTGCACCGTGGCCGCACTCCAGTGTCCTGCCACGATCTTATGCTCAAGCCCCATTCTGGCGAGCATATAGGCAAACTCCCTGTCGCCGTGGGCGGACTGGTTAATATTGATAAAATCCATATCTAACGTATCATACGGGATCTCTTCATTAAACTGTGTGTGCAGATGCAGAAGCGGCTTTCTCAATTCCTTCAGACCTAAGATCCAGGATTTCGCCGGTGAAAACATATGCATCCATGCGATCACACCAGCGCACTCTTCATCTGCATTTGCCTCATTAAAGGTCTTCCGGATCGTCGGATTCGATATCAGGGTCGGCTTCAGAACAATCTCAAACGGCACCAGTTCGGAGCGGTTCAATTCGTCTACGATGATCCTGCTGTGTTCCGTGACTACCTGTATCTCAGCGTCCCCATACAGATCCACAGAACCCGGACAGAACCAGAATTTATAATTTCGCTGTAATTCCATCTTTTCACCTTTCTGTTATATAGACCGTTCAGTGTTTTTGTATGGACTGTGCAGTATGTGTACAGTCCGGCACGGGAGACTTCGCCACGGCCTATAGGCCGCGCATAGTCCCCTGCACTGAACAGCAGCCTTATTTCTTATTCACGGCATATTTCACCCGTTCTGCGATCTTCTCAGGTGTAAAGCCAAACCGTTCTCTTAAATACGCCTCGGAACCTACCTCTCCGAATTCATCCCTCGTACCGATCCTCTCTACAATTGTCGGGCAGTGTTCTCCCAGATACTCTGCAACCGCAGACCCGAGGCCGCCGTATACGGAATGATTCTCCGCCGTCACAATAGCTCCTGTCTCCTTTGCACATTTCAGTACCAGTTCCTCATCGAGCGGCTTCACGGTAAACATATCCACAACCGTAACTTCTATGCCTTCGTCTGCCAACAGCTGCGCCGCCTGAAGTGCTATCGTCACTAACCGTCCGCAGGCGATAATCGAAGCATCTTTTCCTTCTCTGAGCACGTTTCCCTTTCCAATCTCGAATTCTGCATCCTCATCATAGACTGCTATGTTATCTGCAAGAGGTGTCCTGTAATAGGAGATTCCTTTCATATCAATCGTCCTGCCAAGAAGCTTATTGAACTGTACGCCGTCGGCGATATCAAAAATCCTGCAGTCCGGTACCGTCCGCATCATAGCGATATCTTCAAATGCCATATGGGTGCCGCCCCAGTATGTCTGCTTATATCCCGGCTCGCTTCCGATAATGTTGAGCGTTTTTTTCGCATACGCACCGGACAGAAATATCTGATCGAATCCTCTGCGTGTCACAAAGGAGGCAAAGCTGTGAATAACCGGTTTTAATCCCATAACTGACATCGCAGCCGCCGTACCGATCATGTTTGCCTCGGCTATGCCGCATCTGAGTACCCTGTCGGGATATTTTTTGACCAGATCCCAGAGTCCCGCACCGAATGCAAACATCAGATCGGCATCAAGGTACACAACGTCCGGATCATTTTCAAGCATACTCTCTAACTGATCAAGAAACTGTTCTGTAATTGCTTTTTTCTCATAATCACCGTTATAGATTGTTTTCACCATTATATGTACCTCCTCACACACTTGCCTTAACTTCTTCAAGCTCTGCCAGACACTTGTCCGCCAGTTCCTTATCGACAGGGATCATATGGTTAAATACCATTTCCTCTACACACTTCACCCCGCTGCCCTTCGTGCCGTCAAGCACGATAACGGCCGGCTTATCGCCCTGATTCTCCCTGACACTTAAGAACGCATTCTGGATTGCTTCCGGGTCATTGCCTTTGACTGTCAGTGCATACCATCCAAATGAGCGGAACTTCTCCTCTATGTCTAGGAGGGATATACACTCATCAATGGTTCCGTCAATCTGTTTCTTATTCCAGTCCACGATACCGACCAGGTTATTGAGCTTATACTGATGGGCATACATTGCCGCTTCCCAGATCTGGCCCTCCTGAATCTCACCGTCTCCCATGAGACAGTACACACGGTTCGGAAGCCTCTTTAATTTTGCCCCCTGGGCTAATCCATTCGCCAAAGAAAGCCCCTGTCCGAGAGATCCCGTCGATGCGTCGATTCCCGGTGTGCGCAGCCTGTCACAGTGACTCGGAAGCCTTGTACCTCCCTCGCAGAGTGTATCCAGCCATTCCATCGGGAAATACCCTTTTAAAGCCAGTGCCGCAAATACAGCCGGACCCGAATGTCCCTTGGATACGACCAGCATGTCACGGTCTGTTTTCTGAGGTTCCTTAGGATCAATGTTCATTTCTCCGTTATAAAGCACCGCCAGGACATCCGCGATGGAGAGGCAGCCGCCGATGTGCCCGAAACCTCTCGTTTCGAGGCATTTTACTGTTGCAATCCGGACTTCATTTGCAAACGCTTTCAGTTCCTTTACTGTCATATTCTTACCTCCTGTTCTGTTACACGTGAATCTCTTTTACCATCGCGTTGATGGCATCAATATAATAGTTGATATCCTGTCCCACCGTCACACTGTCGAAGCCCTGGGAGAGCCTTGCATTGGCAACTTCGGAATTTGCGCAGTAGATAATCGTAAACTTGCCTGCTGCCCTGACTGCTTTCACAATTCGTTCCATTGCTGCCTTAAATTCCGGCTTGTCAAATTGTGTCGGAATCCCCATTGCTACAGACAGGTCATATGGTCCTACAAAAATGCCGTCCACCCCGTCTACTTTGGCAATCTCTTCGATATTTTCCAGACAGCCCATCGTCTCACACTGCGGAACAAGCAGTGTCTCCCTGTTGCATGTTGCAAAATAGTCATTGATGTCTCCGGCCGCATGTTCCAGATATCCGTACCCGGCACCTCTGGCAAAGGCCACCCCGCGCTGTCCGAGCGGATAGTATTTTGCATATTCCACAAGCTTTCTGATCTCTTCTATGGAATGTACCTGAGGAATGATCAGCCCGCCTGCCCCGATATCCAGCATCTTCAGCACTGAATTCCGGTTCGAGTCCTTCACTCTGACGAGCGCCGTCGTGTCATGAAGTTCTGCCGCCCTTAGCATGGGCATCACGCTTTCCACATCAAACGGGCCGTGCTCTGTATCAATCAGCATATAATCCACCGCTGTCAGAGCGAGCGCTTCGGCCACATTTGCATTGCCTGCCTCAAAAAAGGTACCGATTGTTTTTTCACCATTCATGATTTTTTCTCTTAATAAATTTTTCATCTGTCTACACTCCTGTTCCTAATGCTTTTTTGTTTACAATGTTGTCCGGATTCTTACCGTTTAAAGTATCCACTGCTGTGGCCGCCAGCACTGCCATCATCTGCTTCTCTGCCTCCACCGAATTATAGGCTGCGTGGGGGGAGCATATGATCTTTCCGGTTTCAAAGAGCGGATGTCCCGGCTCACTGATCGGTTCATGCTCCACAACATCCAGTGCCGCTGCCCTGACCTTCCCCTCCTTAACTGCTGCCATCAGATCGTCCGCGGAGATAATCGGGCCGCGTGAGGTGTTGACGATCATGACACCATCTTTCATTTTGGCAATTGTATCTTTATTAATGAGGTGATAGGTACTTTCAAACAAAGGTGTGTGAATGGTTATCACATCTGAAACAGCCAGCAGTTCATCCAGTTCTACTTTTTCCGCACCGGAAGCGGTTATGATAGATTCATCAAGATATGGGTCATAAGCCACCATGCGGAATCCGAATCCCTTAGCAAAATCGGCGGTTCTTCTTGCAATATTGCCAAATCCCACGAATCCGAGTGTCTGGCATGACAGGCGGTGGGGTTTGAATCCTGCGTTCGCGAGCCATTTCCCCTCTTTTACCAGGTCATTGAAAAATACAAGCTGCCGTTCCATCGCAAGTATCATAGCGATGGTATGTGTAGCAACTTCATCCAGACAGTGTGTGGGACTGTTGCATACCTTGATGCCGCGCTTCGTTGCTGCATCTACATCGATGACATCATACCCGATGCCATATCTGAGAATTACTTTGCAGTTGGTCAGCGCATCCATGATTCTGGGTGTAATCTTACGGTATATCACGAGCAGAGCATCTGCGTCCCTGCATTTTTCTATAATCTCATCCTCTGTCTGGCAGTCCTCCAGTACAAATTCAATTCCGTTATCTTCAAAAATTTTCTGCTGAATGCTGTAATCCAGACCATCCGCCGAATTCTTATCTACTACGATTGCTTTCATTCTTACGCCTCCATTATTTCAAGTTTTTATTTGTTTTTTCTATCCTGTTTCCCGGCTACCGCATAAACAGTTTCGGAAGGAACAGGGTGATCGCCGGCAGATATGTAATCAGAAGCAGGTCTATGATCATAACGGCAATAAACGGAATAATGCCCTTGATGACTTCTGAGAGCTGTGCTCCCCCGACACGGCTGGCGACAAACAGGTTAATGCCAAGCGGCGGTGTAATGAACCCGATTGCAAGGTTTACTACCATCACGAGTCCAAAATGGATCGGATCGACGCCCACTGCAGTAACGATTGGAAGGAAAATCGGTGCCAGTATCATGATTGCACACAACGTCTCCATGAAACAGCCGACGAAAAGCAGGACAACGTTGATCAGAATCAGTATCACAATCTTATTTGCATTCAGACCGATAATCGCATTTGCCACGAGTGTCGGAATCTTTGCAACCGCAAGGACCTTTGTAAATACGGCTGCACAGCCGATAACAAGCATGATCGTGGATGTCGTCACTACTGCCGACTTAATGACCTTCACGGCTTCCTTCAGTGTCAGTTCTTTATAAACAAATACACCAACGATAAATCCGTAAGCCGCTGCAACTGCCGCAGCCTCTGTAGGTGTGAAGATGCCGCCGTAGATACCGCCGAGAATGATGACCGGGCAGATCAGCGCCCATTTCGCATCCCATAATACTTTCCCGGCCCGCTTCCATGAAAACGGCTCTTTATCCCCCTGATAGCCTTTCTTTTTACAGTAGAAATAAGAATATCCGATCAGGGACAGGCCGATCAGAATCCCCGGTACAAATCCGGCCATGAACAGCTCTGAGATCGACTGGTTGGTAGACACGCTGTAAATAACCATCGGAATACTCGGCGGAATAATAACACCGATACTTCCTGCCGCCGCAATCACGGCCAGTGTGAATTTCTTATCATAACCTGCCGCAAGCATGGACGGGATAACCATACCGCCTACAGCTGCTACTGTCGCGGGGCCTGAACCGGAGATGGCCGCAAAAAACATGCACACGACAACGGTCACAATCGCAAGGCCTCCTGTAAATCTGCCGAAGAAGACTCTTGCACTGTCCATCAGGCGTCTGGATATGCCTCCGCCGCCCATCATCTCACCTGCAAGTACGAAAAACGGGATGGCCATTGTCGTAAAGGAATCGGAACTGGTCACCAGATTCTGTACGATGTATCCTGTCGTCAGATCGCCCGAATAAAGGATTGCGGCAAGTGAAGCGAGTCCAAGCGCGATCGCCACAGGGACGTTCAGTATCAAAAGAATAATCATAACTCCAAAGAGTACGAGGCTAATCATTCATCTCCACCCCCTTCTTATAATTCTGCACACGCAGGACGATTGTCTGTACACAGCGTATGGAGGATAAAATGTATCCAATACAGGGTGCCAGGTAGATGAAATACATAGGAATCGACATCGCGGGTGATATCTGTCCCGACCTAATTACCTTTCCCAGCAGCATCCAGCCCGTAATGACCACGAATACACACCATCCCAGAGAAATCACATCACCTATCATGACGATGACCGGTCTGATTTTCTTTGGAAACAACGACAGCGCTGCTTCAATCTTCACATGTTTCCTCATCTTGATGCCGTAAGAGATAGAAATGAAGGTCATCCACACAAAAACATATCTTGCCAGCTCCTCCGACCAGGAGAGTGAGCTTTTGAACAAATAACGCATGATTACCTGCACTACGATCGCGATTGTCGCCACGCTCATGAGTGTCGCAGAGATGATATCCTCTGCATGCTCATCTAAAAATTTCCAGAACTTGGACATTTCTTTACTCCTTCCTTTTCCTTCACTATTCTGCAGTCTTATCCAGTATTCTCTGGAACAGCTCCGGATGCTCTACTTTTGTTTCCACCAGACTGTATATGTCCGAGACTGCATCACGGAACTGCTGTTTTTCTTCATCGGTCAGCGATATCAGGGTAACCCCCTTGTCCTGCATCTCTTTCACTGCATCCCCATCGTACTCTGCCGTTTTTTCACGCTGCACGGAAACACCGTATGCCCCTGCTTCCTCGACGATCTCCTTTTCCTCGTCAGTCAGTTTATCGTAGCTGTCCTTGCTCATCAGAAGCAAATAAGGAGTATATACATGGTTTGTTTCGATGATATAGTCCTGCACCTCATAGAAACGGTTATCCCGATCGGTTACAAACGGATTATCCTGCCCGTCCACAGTTTTCTGCTGGAGCGCAGTAAATAATTCTGAGAATGCCATCGGTGTAGGGCTGGCACCGAGTGCCTTCCATGTTTCAATATGTACCTCACTTTCCATAACCCTTACTTTTAACCCCTTCAGATCTGCCGGTGAATGAACTTCCTTTGCTGCAGTGGAGAGCTGGCGGAATCCGTTTTCCGGAAATCCCAGTACCTTAAACCCGATATCCTCCATACCTTTTGCGATCTCCTGCCCGATCTCACCGTCCAGGATCTCCTGGGCCTGTGCAGAATCCTTGAACAAAAACGGGGCATCGAATACATTCAGGTCCGGATAAAATGCTGCAACCGGGGTTGTGGATACAATACACATATCAATATTTCCATACTGTACGGTCTCTGCGACTTCACGGTCACCGCCTAACTGTCCGTCCCCATACACATCGATCTCCATCCTCCCTTCTGACAGCTCTTTAATCCGCTCCTGCATGGTCTCTGCCATATCAACCTGGGACTGGTTCGTATTAATAGAGAGCTTTAGACGCTTGATGCCGTCCTTATTTTTACCGCACCCTGCAGACATAACGACCGTAAACAGTAATACAAAAACAAACATAAGATTTATGATTCTTTTTCGTTTCACCTTTTTTCCTCCCACCATCCTATTCTAAACGTTCTATAGCAGCTCTGATTTCATTTACCCGCTCATCATACTGTCTTTCCTCAAGCAGGAACGGCGGACGTGTATCTTTAAAAGGCACGCCCCAGTCGGGGCCGTCCTTATATTTAGGCACGATATGTACATGAAGATGATTTACCTTATCCCCATATGTTGCATAATTAATCTTATCCGGATAAAATACCTCATCCAGTGCTTCGGCGGTCCTACTGACGGCATGAATCAGTTCTGCCTGCTCTTCGTCGGAGAGCTGGTACCACTCTGTTTTATGTGCCGTCCGGTAGACAACGATACATTTTCCCCTGTGAGTCTGATCCCTGTACAGGTAGACGGACGCATTCCCTATGTCTTTGACATGGATCATCAGACTTCCCAGGGCCTCGCCATTCTCGCAGTAATAACACTCAGACATATTTCATACCCCCTATATATAACCGTTCAGAGACGGCAGAAATTCGGACAGGGCAGGTATATAAGTCACAAGCAGCAACACAATGATAATCGCCGCAAAATATGGAAGTAATGTTTTAATCACCTGCTCTATCGTGACTTTCCCGATCTTACATCCTGTAAACAATACTGTTCCTACCGGCGGTGTGATCGCACCGATACACAAGTTGTAGACAAGCATAATTCCGAAATGGATCGGACTCATGCCAAAACCGACGCAGATAGGCATAAAGATCGGAGTAAAAATTAAAATTGCAGGTGTCGGGTCCATAAAAGTTCCCACCAGCAGCAGAACGATATTAATAATAATCAACGTTATAATCTTACTGTTTGTAAGCGCCAGCATTGCCGTGGCAATAATATCCGGGATACTTGTATAGGCCATAATCCATGACATAATGGACGACACGCCAATCAAAAATACGATGATAACGGTTGTCTTCGCTGAATCCAGAAGAATCTTCGGCAGATCCTTCACCGTAATACTTTTATAAATAAAGCTGAGAACCATCGCATAAACAACTGCCACTCCAGAAGCCTCTGTGGCCGTAAAAATCCCGCTCAGAATTCCGCCTATGATAATGAGGATAAGAATCAGGCTTGGGATAGCCTGTACAAAATACTGCAGTTTCATTTTTCCGGATACCTTCTCTGTATTGATGTATCCGCGTTTTTTTGCCATATAACCGGCCACAATCATGACCGCAATCCCCCAGAGAATGCCGGGGATATAACCCCCCATAAACAGTGCCGCTACCGAGACTGAACCGCCGACTGTAGAAAATACGATCAGCGCATTACTGGGTGGAATCAGCATTCCCGTAGGGGCCGATGCAATATTCACAGCCGCTGAGTATTCCTTTGCATAACCTCTCTCTTCCTCGATCGGACCGATTGTTCCGCCCATCGCTGCCGCTGCTGCATTGCCGCTTCCGCTAATTGCCCCGAAAAACATGTTTGCAACGATATTGCTCTGTGCCAGCGGACCCGGCAGTTTCCCGCATAAAGCCTCCGCAAGACGGACGATCCGCACAGCGATCCCTCCATTATTCATAAAATTCCCGGCCAGTACGAAAAACGGAATCGCAAGAAGCGGGAATGAATTCAGGCCAGTAAACATTTTCTGAGCACATGTCACTAAAGCAACATCTGCAGGCAGGATTACCATCATTGCCATCGCGGAAGACAATCCGATAGAGATTGCAATCGGTACGCCCATTATCAGAAATATAATCAAAGCCGCTACCATAATTATTGTCGCCAATACAGCTACATCCATCTTATTTCCCCTCCTTCTCTTTTTCATCCGGGTCTTTCAGCTTCTGGACCATATCCCACTCATTGCAGATAAAATATAAAAACATAAAGACACCCGCAATCGGGATGGCAATATAGATCACTCCCATAGAAATCGGCAGTATGGAATCCGCCTGGGTCATTTGCTTCAGTGCACCAAAATATCCGCCGGCCAGCAGCACTCCGGCTGCAAAAAGGAGAATCAGGAACTCGTTAATCATCTCAACGATTATCTTTCTTTTTCCTTTGAACTTATCCAGTATAAAAGTCATCGCCATATGATCCCTCTTTCCGAACACATAGGCACCGCAGAGCATGGCCAGCCAGATAAAACCATACGTAACAATGGCTTCACTCCATGAACTGGGATTGTTAAAGACATACCGGGTCACTACCTGGTATACGACAAGAATCGTCATAATCCCAAGGATTAATATAGACGCCGCCTCTAAAATCTTATCTATCACCTTTCGTACACTACTCATTTTCTTCTCCCTCCGATCTCAGCGAAACAATTGCCTCGTAAACACTCTTTGTCATGTCATTGCTGTTTGCGATTGATTCCTGAAATTCTGTAAAGCTCTCCGCGAAAGCGTCTTTATCTACGTCATCGATGAACTCAATACCAAGGGACTGCGCCTGCTCAATGCTGTCTTCCACCATCTCCGCCCAGAAATCAAATTCCTTCTCAACGCATTCGTCCATAACACCTTCTACCAGTTCCTTATCTTCCTCTGACAATGATTCCAGAAACTGTGTGCTCGCCACGACAAAGTCTGTACTAAAACAATGCTCTGTCCTTGAAAATACAGGTGCCACCTCGTAATACTTCTTGCCCACATAGTCAATTTCATTGGATTCCGCTCCGTCCACCACGCCCTGCTGCATGGCCGAATACTGCTCGGATGCGGACATCGGGACCCCGGTCCCGCCCATCAGATGCAGCATTTTCACCATGTTATCAGACTGCATGACACGGATTTTGAGTCCTTTCAGGTCACTCGGTTCACGCACCTCTCTGGCACAGAATATATTTCTGGAACCAGAACCAAATGCACCGACGATCTTAAAATCATGCTCCGCTGTCGAATCGAACAGATCGTCCAGAATTCCGCTTGTATATGCCTCCCTTTGATGATCACTGTCCTTAAATAAATAAGGCATGCTTAAGACCGAGAAATCTCCGTTATAGCTTTCCACGATTGTCGCATTGGCCACGCACATCTGAACAGCGTTATTCTGCGTCAGTTCGAGGGCCGCCCTCTGATCCCCCAGTGTTCCGTTCGAATAAATCTTTACCGTAAACCTCCCATCCGTCACCTTCTCTATTTCTTCGGAGGCCCATTTAAGTGCCTTGAAATGCGGATAATCTTCTGCATTGTTGTAAGCGATCCTGATCACTCCATGATCCACCTTTTCTATTTCCTTTTTCTGGCAGCCGACCAAAAGCAGGACAGAAACCATTGCAGCCGCGCAGCCTAAAGCCGTGATTCTTCTTATTTTCATGACATATTCTCCTTCCTGTTCAGCAAATGATCCTCTATGTTCCAGAAATCACCCGTGAATACTGAGGAATCACTGCAGTATGCATTCCCGTTTTCCATGCTGCCGATTACAGACATATCCTCTTCATCCAGTTCGAAATCAAATATATTAAAATTATCGGCAATCCTGTGGGGCTTCGATGATTTAGGGATGACGCAGTTGCCCCGCTGAATGTTCCATCTCAGTATGACCTGACCGACATTTTTGCCGTGTTTTCCGGCAATCCGTTCCAGCTGCGGCTCAGACAGAATATACCCCTTCGCAAAAGGCACACAGGCAGTCATCGTAATATTCTTTTCCGTACAGTACTGATAATCTTCCCTTTTCTGCAGCCAGGGGGAGAGTTCAATCTGATTCATGACCGGCACGATACCAAATTCCTCCGTCAGCGCCTCCAGATGTTCCTTTTTGAAATTGGAGACCCCGATCTCTTTGAAATATCCCTTCTCTTTATACTTCAGTAAAGCCTCAAAAGCATGATATCGCGCATACTCGTTCTGACCAGGCCAGTGCAGCAGGTACATGTCTATGTAGTCAACATCCAGAGCCTTCATGCTGTACTCCACAGCCGTTTCCGGCGTTTTGTAGCTAGTCGGCCAGATCTTACTTACTACAAAAAGTTCACCCCTGTCAATTCCGCTCTCACGGATGCCTTTTCCTACGTATACTTCGTTTTCATAGAAGTTTGCCGTATCAATGTGCCGGTACCCCACCTCAATTGCACTTTTCACTGCGTGGATTCCTTCCTCAGCCTCGGACTTATAGCACCCCAGACCAAGCATAGGAACTTTCATATTATTGCGCATCGTCTTGTATTCCATAGCTAATCTCCTTTGTTTGAATACGCTCCTCTCTTTCTATTGCCACGATTATTATATAAGCACTCAACAATATGTGTCAAAATAAGTTCTTTAATCGATTTTTTTTGTATTTTTTGTTTGTATTCGGAAACATTTATTTTATTTTCCTGTTTATATTGCACTTAGTCTTCATATTTTCATCTATATATTGTACATTTTCAACAAATAAAACACCCTGTAAAGAAACCTATGATAGTCTCTTTACAGGGTATATGAACTTAAAACTCATTATTTTCTGTAACGCACTCTGACCTTTACTTTCTCAGCCGTGACATTGTCCCATACATCCGCTGTATATCATTGCGCATCTCATCTTCCGCCAATAAGGGCAGATGGTTTTTAAGCATGTTAAATATTGCCTTGTGATGCTCCGATCCGCTCCCCATGTCATGCTGCTGAAAACATTCTTCATAAGCAAGCTGGTTGAGCTGATTGCGATAGCAGGCCAGAGGACATTCTATAGACTTGTACATACTCACCAAATATGGATTGCGGGATGCCTTGATGATAATCTCGTGAAACTGCTTATCTGTTCTGGTATACTCTCTCTGATCCATGGTATTGTCGATCTCTTCAAATTTACTGATAAGTTCCATTAACTGCTGCAACTCCGCAGGCTTGATCCGCTTTGCTGCCTGATAAGCAGCTTTGGGTTCCAGCGTCATCCTTGCTTCATAAATCCACAGACATTCCTCATAAGAAATCGGCTTTACATGGACGGTTTTTCCCACGCCCCGGAAGAAAATCCCTTCATCCACCATATCGGAAAGTGCTACTTTCACAGGAGAACGGGAAACATTCAATTCTTTCGCAATTTTAGATTCAATGATCTTATGTTCGGGCAACAGATGCCCCTCAATCACCTCCTGATACAGTTCTTGATAAATCAGGCGGCTTAAAACAGCGAAAGGGTTGCTCTCCATCTCCTGCTGCACATTACTTTTAAACTCTTCACTTAATACATATTCTGTCATTGCTTATCTTCCTTTCACTTTCTTATGTTTATTAAGGAATTCTTGTCAGGTACCGTTAATAATTTATTGTACCAAATCATGTTCGTGCTGACTAGTACTACAGCGAACAATAGTTTCTTAATCGCTGGCCGCAAGGATGGTAATCGTAATTACGTGGAGCCTGGCGAAGATATCTGGTTATATATCCGCCTATACGAAAATGGAGACATCAAATATTTTATATCCAAAAACTTCCCTTTTTCTTCAGGAACAGGCTGTCCCTCGGTAACAATTGCTGCCGTTCAAAAAAAAGAACCAGAAATAAAGATTTATTTACCCTTTTTCTGGTTCTTTCTATTCACAATTTTTTTAATTATAAGCATGCTTGTAGCGAGACGCGCGCCATGCTCCGTCTTTCATAACACCTCTGCTCCGGTTTGTCATTCCCGCCAGTGCAGATGGTGCAGATGCCCCTCGAGATTCATACCGGAGAATCCGTTCTGACGCAAAGCCTCATATAAGATAACCGCCACGGAATTACCCAGGTTCAGGGAACGGATATCACCGTCCATAGGGATTCTCACACAGTCCTCCTGGTGTTCCACCAGGATCTCTTCCGGAATACCGGCGCTTTCCTTTCCAAACATGATATAGCAGTCCGGTTCATAGTGAACCTCTGTGTATACTTTCGGCGCCTTTGTAGTAGCCATGTATAACCTGACACCCGGATTTTTCTCCTGAAAATCTTTAAAATCAATATAGGTGGTTACATCCAGGTCAGCCCAGTAGTCCATCCCCGCACGCTTTAACGCTTTCTCGTTCAGCTTAAACCCCAGAGGCTCAATCAGATGCAGGCGCGTATTCGTGGCTACGCAGGTTCTCCCGATGTTCCCGGTGTTTGCCGGGATCTCCGGCTCCAGCAGTACAATATTCAGCATTACATTTACCTCTCGTTTCTGAGGCGCTGAATAAATCTGCCCAAACGCCCCAGCGCTACCTTCAGGTCATCCAGGGAATATGCGTAGGAGATACGCAGAAAGCCCTCTCCGCATGTTCCAAATGCGGTTCCGGGAACAACAGCCACCTTCTCCTCTTCTAACAGGCGGGTTGCAAACTCCTCAGATGTCATATTAAACTCCAGGATGCTTGGGAATACATAAAATGCACCGAACGGTTCAAAGCATTCCAGGCCCATGCGCGCGAATTCGTGCATCAGAAAACGCCTTCTCTGATTATAGGATTTGCGCATTTCTTCCACCTCATCGTCGCAGTTTCTCAGGCCCTCAATCGCCGCATATTGGCTGTTTGTAGGCGCGCACATGATGGCGAACTGGTGCAGTTTCACCATCTGTTCGATAATTGTCTCCGGACCGCAGCAATAGCCAAGGCGCCACCCAGTCATAGCGAATCCCTTGGAAAAGCCGTTGATCACTATGGTCCTCTCCCGCATTCCCGGAAGGCTGGCGATGGATACGTGCTCAGTCTTGTAGGTCAGTTCTGAATAAATCTCATCTGAGATAACATATAGATCATGTTCTTTTACAAACTCTGCCACCGGCTCCAGATCCTCTTTTGTCATAATGGATCCTGTCGGATTATTAGGGAAAGGCATAATCAGCACCTTCGTCCTTGAAGAAATATACTTCTCCAGGTCCTCAACCGTCAGCTTAAATTCATTTTCATACTGCAGCGGTATGACAACCGGTTTGCCGTCTGCCATGACGGTACATGGCAGATAGGATACATAGCTGGGCTGTGGAATCAGAACTTCATCTCCGGGATCCAGCATACAGCGCAGGCCCACATCAATGGCCTCGCTGCCGCCCACGGTAACCAGTGTCTCATGTCTGGAATCATATCTGACATGAATCTTTCGCTCCAGATAATTGCAGATCTCATCCCTTAATTCCTGCAGTCCGGCATTGGATGTATAGAAGGTGCGGCCCCTTTCCAGGGAAAAGATGCCCTCCTCACGTATCCGCCAGGGAGTGTCAAAGTCCGGTTCCCCCACACCCAGTGAAATCGCATCTTTCATCTCATTTGCCACGTCAAAGAACTTGCGGATGCCGGACGGTTCGATTTCGATTATTTTTTTAGATAATGGATTTCTCATTACGGCGTCACCAGCATCCTTTCTGATTCTTTCTTCGGTACCAGAACCGTTCCATGGTCTTTGTATTTTTTTAATATGAAATATGTTGCAGTACTAATCACAGCATCGATGGGGGAAAGCTTCTCAGAAACAAAGCGGGATACTTCTTTCAGTGTTTTTCCCTCCAGTGTCACGAGCAGGTCATATCCTCCGGATATCAGGTATACCGCATGTACTTCCGGATAATTGTAGATCCTCTCTGCAATCCGGTCAAATCCCTGGTTGCGCTGCGGTGTCACACGCACCTCAATCAGGGCTGTCACAGACTCCACACCAGCCTTATCCCAATCGATCAGCGTATGGTATCCGCAGATAATCTTTTCTTTTTCCATATCGGCAATCTCATTTGCCACTGTCGTCTCATCCATTCCCACCAGAACTCCAAGTTCCGCCAGATTGACCCTGCTGTTCGTCTCCAGATATCTTAAAATTTCATTTCTCAGGTTATCCATTTCTACTCCTCCTTCATTCTGCCATTGTGAATCTTAGATCCTCTTTGTTTCTCGCGTAACAATTCAGGCAGGCCTGAACTGTTCCCTCCGTGCGGCCGCACAGCGGATGCCGTACGGAAATCTATATTTACACAGGCCGGCAGTTTGTACCGCCGGTCCGCTCCCACCAGCACATCAGTTCATCTGGAGCCGGCCTGTCTAAGTATCGTTGTTCTTCACCGCTTGTGATTACCCGGGCCTTCTTGTCCGTGGTAACCCCAAGCTTGCCGGCTCGTGCCCCCACCCTTTCCAAAGCTTTCACAAGCGCATCTCCGTCCCGGGCAGTCATAAGGATGCAGCCCGCAGATGTCATCTGATAGGGATTCAGGTTATAATACTCGCAGAGCTCCACTGTCTCCTGTCTGACAGACATACCGGACAATTCCACATCCAGTCCGATTCCTGCGGCCTCTGCCAATTCCCACAGCCCTGCAAATATCCCGCCGCTTCCAACCTGGTACATCGCCTTTACTCCGCAAGCGGCCGCTGCACGGGCGGCATCAAGCGCCAGCACATTCCCCCTGAGCTGCTTCATCTGCTGAATGAAGGCGGGGACAAACCTCCTGCCCAGCTCTTCTTCCCGCTCATCCAGAATCCGCAGCATGCCCTCCAGTCCTGCATAGCCGCACAGTACGATATCCTGTCCAGGAAGGGCATAAGCAGGACGCAGCAGCGCATCCTCCGCCGCCTCTCCCTGTGCCGTTACAAATATAACCGTACGGGCGACGGCCGAAGTCACCTCGGCCCGCACACAGGCCAGCTGCACGCCTGCCTCCAGGCAAACGGATTCCAGACAGCCGGTCATCGCTTTCAGATCCCCCTCCTGCGCATACGGCGTCAGCAGAATCTGCACGGACAATGCCGTCGGTTCAACCCCATGAACCACCAGATCATTCAGCGCCCTTACCGCCGCATAGATCCCTGTCCTCACGGAATCTCCAGAAGCCTCTGCCTGTGCGTACACAGCCAGCTTTCCTTCCGAAATACGAACCACGCTGCACGCCTCTTCCGCCGATGGCTGGAAGAGAACTTCTTTTCTGTCAGTATGCAGTTGTTTTTTTACAGACCGTTTCCATATAGTCTGTGATACATTGCCTGCTTTCATAGATTCACTGTCCCTGCTCCCCGTTGTTCTCCTGGTTACTCTCCTGAACGGCCCCCTGGCTGTCCTCCTGGTTTTCCGCCTGACTGTCCCCCTGGACAGCACTCAGTATCCTTGCCTCATCCTGAGTCTGGATTGCCTGATTGATCTTTTCTGTCAGTTCGGGATTCGCGGATGCGGTTCCCACTGCAACTGTCTCTTTCACCGGTACGTACTGGCTGTTATTTATAATCTGACGGCTCTGTTCCTCGCCATCCTGGTATACAACCTTCCAAAGGCGTGCGGATATCTCCGGCTGTGCCTGCCGGGTGGTATAGAACGTTCCTGCCGGCTCTTCGGTCGCAACAAAACGTTTCCCCTCCGGCATCGTTTCATTTGTCGTCTCGCTGACAAATTCAAGAGTTCTTCCCGGATCCCGGGTTTCCTTGCCATATATGTTAAACGTGATACAGCCGTCCGCAAGAATTCCTTCTATATAAATCGGTGTCTGCTGATTATTTTTAAACTTCAAATCCTTCACATCATCTGCAATCGCAGCATCCTGTGAACGGTCCACATAGGAGATAAGCATGGTATGAGGAGAGCGCTCCGTCACTTCCAGCTCTGCAAAGAGCACTGCATTATACAGAGTCGTAGAGATCTGGCAGATACCTCCTCCCATGGATTCCACAACCTTATCATCCTCATAGGAGGCCGCCGTGGTAAATCCGTTCTCCTCGGTATAAGGCTCCATCGCCGCATTGGCAGAATATTCTTCGCCCGGTTTCAAAAAGGCTCCGTCGATGTGCTTTGCACCGCTCTCTATGTTCTGCGCACGCCCGGAACCATCGCTTCCATAAAAAGTCGTGAAGCTTCCCAGCAGGTCTGTAACGTCCTTCAGATCCTCTTTTGTCACCTCCGGATCAATATATTCCACATATGCAGGAACACTGGCGTCTTTCCCGTTCCAATCACCGCCGAGCAATTTGTTGATGCTCTTCACCGTCTTCTTGATATCCAGTACTTCACCAGCCTTCTGCTCCACAATCACCACACCGGAATCATCCTGTGTCACTTTTGCATTTTCCGGAAGGTGCAGAACCTGGGACATCGCATGGTTCAATGCCTCTTTTGCGGACTTCTCGGTCACCTGATACTCCACCGGGAACTTTTTCTTATTCTCATTCTTCTCGGCCTTCTTCATAATCTTATAGCATTGGACTGCGCTGCCCTTCCTGCCATAGTCAAGCGCCTCCTTAAGCGTCTTATCCAGATCTTTTACGGAAATTCCAAGGGCCGACAGCTCCACCTCCGAATGCCTGCCGTCCTCCAGCGTCAGATCCAATCCAGCCTTCATGGATGCCGTTACCTCCGATTCCACCTTTTCCTTTGCCTTCTCCACCGTCAAACCGGACACATCCGTATTCCCGACAGAAACGCCCTGAATAATCCTATGGCTGTCAAACTTCCGGATATAGCTCCGGAGAAAAATCTGCACACAGACAATGACCAGAAGCGCGCACACCAAAACGAAAGCCGTTCCGATAACAGCTCTTCTCTGTTGTCTGCGTCTTCTTCTTCGTTTTCTTCTTCTGTCTGCCATGTCATTTCCCCTGACTTCTTAATTCACTTCCCGATTATACAAGATATGGTATTACCATCGTAGCGACCATCGCCAGGATAATGACCATAATGACAATTGATATAATCCTTCTAACCTTTTTATTATAGAAATTCAACCTCATTCACCTCTTTATACCGGAATCAAATTTTAGTTAGTTAGATCTTATTTTATACTCTTTACAATATTTTTGCAAGAAGCATTCCCCGCACTTTGGACTCCTGGCCGTACAGATGGAACGTCCGAATGTAATAATCTGTATATTATACAGAATCCAGTGGTCTTTTGGAAGCGCTTTCATCAAATCCTGTTCGATCTTTTCCGGATCCTCATTTTCTGTAAGCCCCAGACGTCTTGAGATTCGTTTGACATGCGTATCCACCACCACGCTCGGCTCATGGTAAATATTCCCACGGATGACATTCGCCGTCTTGCGCCCTACCCCTGCCAGAGAGGTCAAATCTTCCAGACTGCGCGGGACCTCCCCGCCAAACCGCTCGACGAGAGCCTTCGTGCAGGCGATAATATTTTTTGCTTTGGTATGGTAAAAGCCGGTGGGTTTAATATCCTTCTCCAATTCCTTCAGATCTGCATTGGCAAACTTCTCCACCGTGTCATACTTCTGAAATAAGTCCTGTGTTACTATATTGACCCTCGCATCTGTGCACTGGGCACTGAGTATGGTGGCAATCAATAACTGCCAGGGAGTCTCATGGTTCAGATAACACACGTATTCCCGGCCATACTGTTCATCCAAAATGGAGAGAATCTCTCTTGTTCTTTTTTTCATAAACGCTCCTCCGGAGCGTGTTTCAAAATTGCTTGCTGCAAGATGTTGTCCCAGTCTGCGGTTTATTTACTGCAAACTTAGGAGACGCAGTGGACTACGCCCCCTGGATTTGGCAGTAAATAAACCGTGAAGTGGGGCGGCATATTGCGGCAATGCATTATCAAACACGCTCTATATCTATATAAAATACTTTTGCCTGATTTGTCAGAACATCTCTGTTCTTATAGTCAAACAGCACAAACTTACCGTCCATCTTTTCCAGATGGGTCATTTTTCGTATCTGTCTCTTGTCATAATGCTCATATCCCTTGAGATACCGGTGTTCTATTGCCTCTCTGTCGTAAAATACGGCGGCCTCCTCTTTTCTAAGAGCGGGACCCCCGGCAAAATCGGGACGGTTCTTAACATTATCCCTAAGGTATAAATCAACCGTCAGGGCTTTCCTGTATTGATCTGCATGTTTCCCATCGTGTGCCAGGGCAAACCGATAAAGAATCTCATACCTCATAATTCTTGAATGGTTGAGCATATGAAGCGAATTGTCTTCATAGTACCGGCTGAGTTCTTCATACAGGGTAAAGCTGTCCATGAATACGCGTTCCAGCAAAGATAATGTATTCTGGAACTGCCCGCTGTTATAATGCACTTCTACCATCTCCTCAATCCCCTTGAGGCGGAGGATGTCGTCAAAAGACATCCATTTTGTAGACAGCACTTCAAAAGGCGGCCTGTCCTGGTATTGAAGCTCATACTCTCCTGCATGCTCCTGCATGCACGATCCCTTCAATACCTTCAAAAATCCCAGCTGCAGCTGCTCGGGCCGCAGTGCATAAACTTCGTTAAAAGAATGCCTGAAACTGTGATAGTCCTCGAAGGGAAGTCCGGCGATCAGATCCAGATGCTGATGCACGTTTCCACCCGACCGGATCCGGCTGACCACCCGTTTCACTTCTTCAAACTTCATGACTCGCCTGATCTCCCGGATCGTATCCGGATTCACCGACTGCACGCCGATTTCCAGCTGGATCAGCCCCGGTCGCATCGTTTCAATGAGCCTCAGTTCTTCTTCACTTAACAGGTCTGCTGCCACTTCAAAATGAAAATTTGTCTTCCCTTTATCATGAGCCGCGATATAAGACCACACGGCCATGGCATGATCATGCCGGCAGTTAAAGGTTCTGTCCACAAATTTTACCTGCGGTATCTCTGCGTCAATAAACTGCTGCAGTTCCTTTTTCACCAGGGAAAGATCCCTAAATCGAAGGGCTTTATCGATAGAAGAAAGACAGTAGCTGCAGGAAAACGGACAGCCTCTGCTGGATTCATAATAGATGATCTTATTTTTAAATTCATCCATATCCTGATAGACAAACGGAACCCGGCTGAGATCTATCACCGGCCGCCATGGGTTTTCCACAATCTCCGCCTGTTCCGTGGAGCTTTCTGCGGCGCCGCCATCCCTGCGGTAAACAATCCCCATCACATCCTCCAGGTTATGCCGTTTACCATGATAATAATGAAGCAGTTCCAGAAATGTTTCTTCCCCTTCCCCTCGCATAATACCAGCCAGCTGTGGATAACAATCCAGCATCTGTGCCGCATTGTAGGAAACCTCCGGGCCGCCAAGCCAGATACTTATGGCGGGCAGTACCTTTTTAATGTCAACCACAATCTGTTTTACATAACTGATATTCCAGAGATAGCAGGAAAGGCACAGAATATCCGGCTTCTGCCTGTAAAGATCCGCCAAAATATCATCGATTCTCTGGTTAATGGTATACTCTTTAATATGAATCTCCCGTGCATACTCTGTTGCAAAGCTCTTCAGGCTGTAAACCGCCAGATTGGAATGTATATATTTTGCATTGATTGCTGCTAATAAAACCTTCATAAAAATTCATATCTCCATTTTTAAGGCCTGTTGTATCTGTTCGAGGCCGGGAACAGATGTTGGCTTATACTAGTACATCTTACAATAATTAACTGCCACATAAGCCGACCTAAATTTACGATGTATTAGATACACCAGACCCATGATTTTCGTGCAAAACGCAGCAAAATTTCTATCAGCCACGTCTTAAAGGCTAATTTTACTATATTTTTTGCTTATAGTAAATAAAAACTCGGCTAATCCGTTGACATTTCGGCAAAAACAGGGTAAAATTAAGACTCGTGCAGCCGGGGTGTTAGCGGTACCTTGTACCTGCAATCCGCTATAGCAGGGGTGATATTACGCAGAGGGTGCTGATTTGCAGAGCTGCCCTTGGAAAGTGGCGTTGAGATCTGGGTCTTACGCGACGGGAATCTGTGAACCGTGTCAGGTCGGGAACGAAGCAGCACTAAGCAGAATCTTCCGGGTGCCGTGAGGGTGCCTGGGTTGAGTTAACTGCCGAGGTAACGTCTGTGGAGATGCATTCGAAGCGTAATGCACGAAAAAAAGATAATTCTGACATAATGAGATAAAAGATAACGCTTAATAAATGGCTGAACTTTGTAGGAATATTTTGTGTTCCTGCAGGGGACAGCCATTTTAAATATATCATCGTCACTATTCTTAACCTGATAATATAAATCGGGATTTAGTCGGCTAGCTTTAGCCTAGTCGACGGATGGGGACGCTTAATGACAGGGAGGCCGGGGAGGCGCTGGGGCTGTATATGCCGTTGCGATATGCACCCGTGCTGCTAAGTGTTTCTAGA